>JASHPU010000147.1 GCA_030037885.1 Xanthobacteraceae bacterium
TGCGCGGCGCTCGGAGAGCTATTACGAGGTCAAAGGCACGATCTTCGGAGCGCTGATCGAGGCCATCGATCTCGCCCAATTGGCCAAGCTCGACGCCGATTCGGCGCGCGAGGAAATCCGCGACATCGTCAACGAGATCATCGCGATCAAGAACATCGTGATGTCGACCTCCGAGCAGGAGGACCTGCTCGACGACATCTGCAACGACGTGCTCGGCTACGGCCCGCTCGAGCCGCTGCTGGCGCGCGACGAGATCGCCGACATCATGGTCAACGGCTCCGGCACGGTCTACATCGAAGTCAGCGGCAAGATTCAGAAGACCGGCATCCGCTTCCGCGACAATCAGCAGCTGCTCAACATCTGCCAGCGCATCGTCAGCCAGGTCGGCCGCCGCGTCGACGAATCCTCGCCGATCTGCGACGCGCGCCTGCCCGACGGCTCGCGCGTCAACGCCATCGTGCCGCCGCTGGCGATCGACGGTCCGGCGCTGACCATCCGCAAATTCCGCAAGGACAAGCTGACGCTCGAGCAGCTGGTCAAGTTCGGCTCGGTGTCGCCGGAAGGCGCCGAGATTCTCAACGTGATCGGCCGCTGCCGCGTCAACACGCTGGTGTCCGGCGGCACCGGCTCGGGCAAGACCACGCTGCTCAACTGTCTCACCCGCTACATCGACGACGACGAGCGCATCATCACCTGCGAAGACGCCGCCGAACTGCAATTGCAGCAGCCGCACGTGGTGCGGCTGGAAACCCGGCCGCCGAACCTGGAAGGCGAGGGCCAGATCACGATGCGCGATCTGGTGAAGAACTGCCTGCGCATGCGGCCCGAGCGCATCATCGTCGGCGAGGTGCGCGGCCCCGAAGCGTTCGACCTGTTGCAGGCGATGAACACCGGCCATGACGGCTCGATGGGCACGCTGCACGCCAACAGCCCGCGCGAGGCGCTCTCGCGCATGGAATCGATGATCACCATGGGCGGCTACGCGCTGCCCTCGCGCACGATCCGCGAGATGATCTGCGGCTCGATCGACGTCGTCGTTCACGGCCAACGGCTACGCGACGGTTCGCGGCGCATCACCCACATCACCGAGGTGATGGGCATGGAGGGCGACGTCATCATCACCCAGGACATCTACGTCTACGAGATCCTCGGCGAGGACGCCAACGGCAACCTTATCGGGCGGCACCGCTCGACCGGCATCGGCCGGCCGAAATTCTGGGAGCGGGCGCGCTATTACGGCGAGGAGGCGCGCCTTGCCGCCGCGCTCGACGCCGCGGAAATCAGCGAACCGATGCGCGCTTAGCACGTGACACGACGATGGAGAACTACGGCCTATTCTTTATGGTAGCGGTGGCGATCGGCGGGGTCGCCTGGGTCGTCGTTTATCCGTTCCTGTCCGGCGAACGCAAGGCCGAGCGGCGCAAGGCGAGCGTTGCCCGCGCCGAGCCGATGGCGCGGCCGACCCGCGGTCCGCAAAAGCCGCGGCGCGAGCAGATCGAAGGCACGCTCAAAGAGCTGGAGGCGCGGCAGAAAAAAGCCAAGCACGTGGCGCTGTCGGTGCGCCTCACCCAAGCCGGACTGACCTGGTCGAAGCGCCGCTTCATCGCCACCGCGGCGTGCCTGGGCGTCGCCGTGTTCGCGGTCGCGCTGATCCTGCTCGGCGGCAGCTTGTTGCCGGCGCTGGCGTTCGGTTTCGCCGCCGGCTGCGGACTGCCGCTTTGGCTCTTGAAATTTCTTAAAAAACGCCGCGAGGCGCGATTTCTCGAGGCCCTGCCGGACGCCGTCGACGTCATCGTGCGCGGCATCAAGTCCGGCCTGCCGCTGCTCGACAGCCTGCGGCTGATCGCCAGCGAAGCGCCCGAGCCGGTGCGCAGCGAATTCCGCGCCATCATCGAGACGCAGACGATCGGCATCCCGCTCGGCGAGGCATGCCTGAAGCTTTACGAGCGCATCCCGTTGGCCGAGGCGAACTTCTTCGGCATCGTCATCGCCATCCAGCAGCGCGCCGGCGGCAACCTGTCCGAGGCGCTCGGCAACCTGTCCCGGGTGCTGCGCGACCGCAAGAAAATGAAGGCCAAGATCAAGGCGATGTCGATGGAAGCCAAGGCCTCGGCGAGCATCATCGGCGCGCTGCCGATCGTCGTCATGGGCCTCGTCTATTTCAGCAGCCCGGCCTACATCGAGCTGTTATGGACCCAACAGCTCGGCCACATGATGCTGGCCGGCTCCGCGATCTGGATGACGCTCGGCGTCCTGGTGATGCGCAAGATGATCAACTTCGATTTCTAAGGCGGCAGGCGATGCGCTCCATCATTCAACAGCTGCTCGATCCGCAGGTGCTCACCATGCTGTTCGCCGCTCTCGCCGCGGGCGCCACGGTGCTCACGCTGGCGATGCCGCTGCTCGCCACCGATACGCTGAACAAGCGCATGAAAGCGGTGGCGCTGGAGCGCGAAAAGATGCGGCAGCGCGAGCGCGAGCGCCTGGCGCAGGGCAGCAAGGCGAGCTTGCGCCAGTCGCCGCGCATGTACATGAAGACCGTGGTCGACAAATTCGACCTCAACAAATGGCTCGGCCAAGCGCACGCACGCACCATGCTGATGCAGGCCGGCTATCGCGGCCAGGCACCGTACGTCACCTACCTGTTCTTCCGCATGGCGATGCCGATCGTCATGCTGCTGGCGTCGGCGTTCTACATCTTCGTGGTGCTCAAGCTCGACTATCCGCCGATGATGAAGGCGGCGATGGTGATCGGCTGCGCCTATTTGGGCATGCACTCGCCGAACCTTTATCTGAAGAACCAGATCCAGCGGCGGCAGCTGTCGATCAAACGGGCGTTCCCCGACGCGCTCGACCTGATGCTGATCTGCGTCGAATCCGGCATGTCGGTCGAAGCGGCGTTTCGCAAGGTCAGCGACGAGATCGGCTCGCAATCGGTGGCGCTCGCCGAAGAGCTGACCTTGACCACGGCGGAATTGTCCTATCTGCCGGATCGCCGCCAGGCTTACGACAGTCTGGCGCAGCGCACCGGGATCGAGGGCGTGCGCGCGGTGTGTCTCTCGTTGCAGCAGGCCGAGCGCTACGGCACGCCGCTCGGCGCGACGTTGCGGGTGTTGGCGCAGGAGAATCGCGACCTGCGCATGGCGGAAGCCGAGAAGAAGGCCGCCGGCCTGCCGCCGAAGCTCACCGTGCCGATGATCGTGTTCTTCCTGCCGGTGTTGTTCGTGGTCATTCTCGGCCCGGCCGCCATCAAGGTGATGGCGCTGCGGTGAGCCGCTCGCGCCCGATCATCATTTCAAAATCCGGACGAATCGACTGGACCGGCCAGCGAAGGCATCAGAGCGGGATGATTTTAGATCGAGGCGGCGGCGCCACTTCGGCGCACTCCCTCTCCCCGCAGGGGAGAGGGAGGCAAGCGCGGGTTCAGCTCGGATTAATCCAAAATCATCACGCTTTCAGCGGGCGCAGTTGCGGCGCGCCGGATTGAACGGCGAGGGCGCGGCGCGCGATCAGCGCGGCGACGACCAGAACCGCGATGAAGCCGACCGGCGCCTGCACGAATGGGTAGATCAGCAGCAGCAAACAGGCCAGGCCGATGCCGGACAATTCATGGCGAAGGAATCCGCTGGTCCGGCCGAGGCGGATCAGAAAAGCAAGCGGCACCGCCAGGACGACGAGGTCGTAGGGCAGAAGATGCGGCGTCGCCATCAGGACGCCGGTGCCGAGCGCGGCGGCCTTGATTTCATAAGCGCAGCGGCTGCGCCAAATGATGCTGACGCCGCCCGCTGCGATGAGCGCCGTCGCGAGCTGCGTCGTCCACGCCACCGCCGCACTGTCGCTGAACGCGTGCGCAAGACCGAACGCGCTCTGCAGCTTGCCCCAATAGGCTGATCCGTCGGAATGTGCGATCAGACCGATACCGCGAAAAAACGCCGGCCAAGTCTCGCCGCCGAAAGCCGCCCACGATGCCGCGATCATCAGCACGGCGACGATCGCGGCGGCGGCAAATACCCGGTAACGCCCGCCTGCCACAAGCACGACCGGAAACAGCAAACCGAGGTGGGGCTTGTAGGTCAGAAGTCCGATCATCGCGCCGGCCGCTATCGGCCTTCGCTCCATCACGGTCAGTGCGCCGCCGATGAGAGCGGCCGAAAGAAATCCGGTCTGGCCGACCATGACGTTTGCCAGCACGGCGGGAAACGCCGCGGCGAGGAAATAGCCGAGCCGATCGCCGATGATGGCACGGATTGCGACGACGTAGGCCGTGAACGTCCCGAACATCCAGACGATGAACGCGACCGCATAGGGCAGCAGCGATAATGCGACGGCAACCGACAAAAACGGCGGCGGGTAGGGCCACGACAAAAAGCCATCGAAATGGCCGACCGCGCTCTCCTCGACCGGTTTGAGCGTCGGCCAGTCGTAGGCCGCGGCGGCATGATCTGCGCGCACCACCCGGCCGGCGGCCCAGAACGTCACGAAGTCCGGAACGTCGCCGGCCGCATTCGATACCAGCGGGCATGAGCACTGCACGCTGAAGGCGATGAGGTAGACCAGGTTTGCGACGATCAATGCAAAGCAGATAAGCTCCGTCGCACGGCCGAGCTTGGCGCCGGCGCCGTGCTCAGGGGACATCGCATAGTCTGCCATCGGCGATCGAAAGCCCGTTTTGCGCTTGCGCTCGAAACTAAGCGCAATTGGGTTGAGGAAAGTCTAAGCGCCGCGCGCAAATGTCGGTCCACAATAAGCTTACATTATTCCTTAATGCCGCCGCCGTAGCGTCTCGACCGGAGGCCAGCGATGGCGGCCGCGCTTCGGACCCAGGCATTATTGATATTCTCCGCGATCGGTGTCGGCTTCGCGGCCGTAGCGATCTGGAACTTCTATTGGCCGGTCGACCGCATGTTCGACGTGACCGGCTATCCGCTGGGCCGCGATTTTGCCAACGTCTGGAGCGCACCGCAGATAGCAGCGCATTCGGGCGCGGCGGCCTTGTTCGATTTCAACTTTTATCAGGAACAGCTCGCGCGCCTGTTCCGGCCGACGATCGCGCCGCTGATGTGGTCCTATCCGCCGAGCATGCTGCTGCTGGTCTGGCCGTTCGGCCGCATGCCGTACTGGGTCGCCTTCGCGGTTTGGACGCTGGCGGGCTTATGTCTCTACGGCGCAACCGTGCTGGCGCGGCTGCCGCGAGAGCACCGGCGTTGTGCCGCCGCCTTCCTGGCGCTGGCACCGGCGACCGTCGTCAACATCGTCGTTGGACAAAATGGCTTCTTCACCGCCGCGCTCATGCTCGGCGGCATTGTCTGCATCGACAAACGCCCCTGGCTGTCGGGAATCCTGTTCGGCCTGTTGAGCGTCAAGCCGCAACTCGGCCTCCTGATCCCGGTTGTTCTGGTTGCCGTCGCCGCCTGGTCGGCAATCGCCGCGGCGCTCCTTACCGCGGCGGCTGTAGCGGCCGCGTCGGTTGCCTTGTGGGGAATAGTGCCGTGGCAGGAATGGATCACCCGGATCGGCCCCGCGACCTACCAACTCGTCGCCGAATTTCGCGGCTTTCACGGCTACATGATGCCGTCGGTCTTTGCTTCGCTGCGCGACGTCGGCGTGCCGCCGGAATTCGCCGACATCGGGCAAACGATCGTCAGCGTCGCGGTCGTTGCCGTTACGCCTTTGTTGTTTCGCCGCACCACGGATGTCGCCTTGCGGGCGCTGCTCCTCACGTCGGGGACGCTGCTGGTGACGCCATACGCGTTCAACTATGATCTGACCGCGTTGACCGGGGCCGTGCTGTGGCTGATGATGGCGCCGCAACCGATCTACGGCCGCGATCTGGCCTTCTTCGGCGCCGTCTGGGTGCTGCCAATGGCCATCTACGTGCTCAATGGGCTGCATACCGGGCTTGCGGCGTGGTTGATCGGCGCCGTCTACGGCGTTGCCGTCATTCGCATCCGGCAGGACCAGCAGTCTCTTGATCGGCTGGGTTCTGACCTCAGCGCGATCGACCGGGCGGCTGCGGGTTAGACTTTTGCGGCCCGCCCTGCGGTAGCGAATGGCGAGTAGCGAGTAGCGAGTAGCGAATGGCAGGTGAGAAGCCTGCTACCCTATTCGCTATTCGCCATTCGCTATTCGCCATTCGCTATTCGCCCATATCAGCTATTCGCCCATATCCCTATTCGCCATTCGCCCCATATCCGGACGCACACGCGCGTTGGCGAGGGGCTTCGGCAGATTGTCCTTCTGCGCCAGCATTTGCCGCAAATAGGCGACGTTGGCGGCGGCCTCTTCGGGCGGCAGATCGGCGCGCGCGATGCTTTCGGCCTCGGCGAAGCGGCCCTGCAGGCCGATCACCAGCGCCAGGTTCGCCCGCACCCGCGGATCGACCGGCTGATGCGCTGCGGCGCGACGCAGCACCTCCTCGGCCTTCGGCAGATCGTGCGACAGCGCGTAGGACAGGCCGAGATTCGACAGCACCGAAGGCTCGTCGGGCACGATCTTGAGCGCGGTGAGATAAAAGCGCTGCGCCTCGTTGTGCTGGCCCATCTGGTCGAGCACGGCGCCTTGCGCGGAGAGAATCCGCCAGTCCGGCTGGTCCGGCGAGTGGGCGCGGTCGAGCACGTCGAAGGCCTGCTGGTAATCGCCGTTGTCGGCGAGCGCGCGGCCGTATTCGCCGAGCACAATCTTGTTGTGCGGAGCCGCAATCGAGGCGCGCTGCAGCACCGCGAGCGCCTGGGCGCGCTGCCCGGTCGCGCGCAACGCCTGGGCGTAGCGCAGCGCCACCTCCAGATTGCCAGGATCGGCGTGGTATTGCGGGCCATACACCGCGAGATCGTGGTGCCAGTCGGCGTCGGAGCGATTTTCGGCGGGCGCGAGGCTGAGCGAGCCGGTGGTCGCGGTGCTTTGCGTCGTCTGGCAGCCCGCCGCGAGCGCGGCAATTGCGGCGATGGCGGCGGCCGAAGCCAACAGGCGCGCAGAGCGGAACCGGATCAAACGCATCTCATCGCCGCAATGGTTGCCGAACTCGTGGCGGCCGCGCTGCCGATTTTTGGCCGGCAACACGAAAGCGTCCGAGGACGATGAGCAGTAATCCGTTAACCCTAACGAGACGTTAACGAAGGGCGCGGGGCTTGCCTGCGCGTTCCTTGGCGTCAAGTACCACCGTATCCGGCACGTCATCGTGCGCCGCTGTGCTGGATCGCTTCGTCGCTTCGCTCCTAGGAAGAAAGGTCGAGGCGCTATCAGCAAGTAGCGCGGATTGAGCGCAGCGAAATCCGAGGACGTCGATCGTAGCCCGGATGAGCGAAGCGACATCCGGGAGCAGCGCTGAAGCGTCCATGCACTTCCCGGATGTCGCTTCGCTCATCCGGGCTACAACTAACGTGTTGATCTCCAGGAACTTTCATCCAAGAGGATCGGCCGAAGGCCGGTCCCCAACTCGCAATGACGATGGACTGAATCAACTTAACTTCATCATCCGCTTAGTCGTACACCGTATCGACATAGTGCTCGGAGTCGATCACGGCCTCGATCACGGTCGGGCCGTCGGCCGCGAGCGCTTGGCGCACCGCTGCTTCCAAATCCCCGGCGTGGCGCACCCCGCGCGCCGGCACGCCGAAATAATGCGCCGGCGGCTCGCGGTATTCTTCTTGCTGCAGTTCGGTGCCGTAGAGCGGGAATTGGCGGCGCATCTGCTTGACCTTGATCAGCGCCAGCCAGCGGTCGTCGAGCACGACGACCGGCAGCGCGAGTTTGTGGCGCTTCGCCACCGCGACTTCACCGCAGGTCATCTGAAAGCAGCCGTCGCCGATCAGGCACACCACCGGCAGGTCGGGCCGCGCCAGTTTTGCCGCGATCGCCGCCGGCAGGCCGAAACCCATCGACGACCAGCCGTTGGTGATGAGAAAGGTCTTCGGCGCGTAAGCCGGCCATTGGCTGGCGATCTGATGGGTGTGGGCGCCGACGTCGAAGGCGAGCACGCCGTCGTGCGGCAGCGCGCGGCGCACCGCGTCGATCGCCGCGTGCGCGGTGAAGGAGCCGCTTGCGGGCCGCAGCGCAGCCTGAAAGGCGCGGCGGTGCGCGGCGATTTCGTTCTCTTTTGCGGCCCACCTCTGCGGCGGCTGCGTAGCGCGCTGCGCCAGTTCGACGAGCGACGACGACAGATCGCCGACCACCTGATGAACGAGCCTGACCGAAGCCGCAACATCGGCCGCTTCGATGTCGACGTGAAGGAGCGGCACGTCGCCGATCCAGGCCTCGTATTCCACTTCGACGGTGTCGTAGCCCAGCGCGACGATCAGGTCGGCCGAGCGCAGGATTTTGCGCTGCCTCTGCCGGCAGGCGCGCTCGATGCAGCCGAGCGACAGCGGATGGTTTTCGTCGATCAAGCCCTTCGCCATCGTGGTGGTGGCGAACGGCAGGCCGTAATGCTCGATCACGCGGCGCAGCATTTCGGGGTCGCGCAGCCGCATCGAGGACGCGCCGATCACCGCGATCGGCCGCCGTGCCGCGGCGATCAGTTCGCCGGCGCGCGCAATGGCGGCGGCGTCGGCGCGCGGCAGAGCAGGGGGCGCGGCGAGTGCCGGCACCGGCTCGTTGGTCGGCGCCAGCGCCACGTCCTCGGGCAGATCGAGATGCACCGGCCCTTGCGGCTCCGCCAGCGCCAGACGGATGGCTTCGGCCAAAGTCGCGCCGATCTCGCCGTGGCGCAGCGCCAGCGTCGCCTTGGTGATTGGCCGAAACAGCGCGTGGTGATCGATCCACATCTGGATGCGGCGGCCGAGCTGACCGGTATTGAGATTGCAGGTGATGGCGACGAGCGGCGAGCGGTCGAGCCAGGCATTGCCGATGCCGGTGGCGAGATTGGTGGCACCGGGCCCGAGCGTGGCCAGGCAAAATCCGGGCGCACCGGTCAGGCGCGCGGTGACGTCGGCGGCGAAGCCGGCGGAGCCTTCATGCGCGGTGAGCACGAAATCGATACCGCCCTTGCGCATCGCCTCGATCAGCGGCAGCACGTTGCCGCTCGGGATGCCGAAGCCGCGCGCGATGCCGGCGGCCTTCAAGGTGGCGACGATCAGGTCGGCATTGTTCATGGCGACAGCGTCTCGGCGGGCTGACGTTATGGCACACTTCCGAGCGGCGTCGAAAGTTGTTACAGGTCTCGGCTTAAGCCACGCAGGATTTTTCATGCAAGCCAAGGCTCAAAAAATGCGCCGCCCGGCGCCGCGGCGCGGCGCATCGCCGTACCCGCTCGACCGCGAACTGGCCGACGATCTGGTCACGGCGAATCGCACCTTGGCGCGGCTCGCCGTGCTCGATGCCTTCGGCCACGTCAGCGTGCGCGATCCGCGCGACCCGCACCGCTATCTGATCTCGCGTTCGATCGCGCCGCAATCCGTCACGGCGGCCGACATCCTCGCGCTCGATCTCGACAGCGAGATCGTCGATCCGCGCGACGAGGGCAAGCTCCTCTACCGCGAGCGCTTCATTCACGGCGAAATCTACAAGACGCGGCCCGACGTCAACGCCGTGGTGCACAGCCATTCGCCGACCGTGGTGCCGTTCACCGTCACCCGCGCCAAGCTCAAGCCGCTCCTGCACAATGCCGGCTTTCTCGGCCTCGGCGTGCCGCTGTTCGAAATTCGCAAGAGCGTCGGCGACGGCACCGACCTGATGATCGTCAACCCGCGGCTCGGCCGGGATTTGGCGCAAAAGCTCGGCAAGGACGCCGCCGTCGTGCTGATGCGCGGCCATGGCGATTCGGTGGTCGGGCCGTCGCTGCCGAACGCGGTGTTCCGCGCCTATTACACCGAGATCAATGCCCGCCAGCAGCTCGCCGCCGTCACGCTCGGCGGCCCGATCAATTTCATGACGCGGGCCGAAGCGCGCACCGCCAACGACGCCATGCTGCGCGGCTCGGCGCGACCCTGGGCGCTGTGGCGCAAACGCACGATGGCGGAGCTGCGCGCGGAGGACGAATGATGCAAGCCGTTGCGATCGCGCTTGTCTTGCTGCTGTCGCTCGTATCGGCCGCCGGCGCCGACCCGGTCGCGGACTTTTATGCCGGCAAGACGCTGCGCATGCTGGTCGGCTATGGGCCCGGTGGCGGTTACGATATCTACGGCCGTCTGGTCGCCGCGTTTCTGCCGAAATATTTGCCGGGCCATCCGGCGATCGTGACCGAGAACATGCCCGGCGCCGGCAGCTTCGCCGCGGCCAAATACATCGCCGCGGTGGCGCCGCGCGACGGCACGGTGCTCGGCAGTCTGGCGCAAACCTTTCCGCTCGACAGCGCGGTCGGCGGCGCCAACAAGAGCAACGCCGCGAACTTTCACTATATCGGCCGCGTCACCACCAACATCGACGTCGGCACCGCGCTGGCCGCAACCGGCATCAAGTCGATCGCCGACGTGCGCACCAAATCCTACACGGTCGGCGCCTCGGGCCGCGGCTCGACCACCGATATTTATCCCGAAGCGCTCAACGCCTATGGCGGCACCAAGTTCAAGATCGTGCTCGGCTACAAGGGCACCGGCGAGATTCTGCTCGCGCTGGATCGCGGCGAAGTCGATATCGACGGCGCCTACGGCTTGCCCGGCATGCTGGCGACGCACCCGGGCTGGATCGACAAGGGCGAGGCGGTGCTGCTCTACCAGGCGGCCGTCAAACGCAACGCGCTGTTGCCGAACGTGCCGACGCTGCCTGAACTCGCGGTGTCGGACGAAGGCCGCACCATCCTGCGCGCCATCGCCTCGACCGCCGAAATCGGCCGCGCCATCGTCGTCGGGCCGGGTGTGCCGCCGGAGCGGCTCGCCGCGCTGCGCCAGGCCTTTGCGCAGATGGTGAAGGATCCGACCTTCGTCGCCGCCTGTGCCAAGCGCCACCTCATGCTCGATCCGGCGAGCGGCGAAGCGATGGACGCGATCGTGCGCGAAACGTTCGCGCTGCCGCAGCCGACGCTCGCCAAGATCGGCGCCATGCTGGGGCAGAAGTAATTTATGAACGGGTAGTTTTTTTCGCCGGCGCCCTCACGGCGCGGTCGCGAGCAGCCTGTCCTTAACCAGAAAATCGACGCCGTGCAGATACGCGGCATCGTTGTCGCCGCGAATTTGCCCACGCGCGGCGGCGACGAACTGCTTGCTCTGCAGATCGGCGATCCTGATGTCCATCGTGGAAATGAGCGTCGAGACTTTGTGCACGACGGCGAGCACGGCGAACTTGGCGCCGGTCTTGCGCGCCACAGCAAGCCAGCAATCGCCGCAAGCATAACGCGGTTCGGTGGCCTTGATCTCGGCCGCGAACGACGCGAGGTCGAGCGGCCGATACCGGCCGCTTTGTGCAAGCAGGTCGGCGAGCTCGCGGGTCGCGAGCGCCAAACGTTGCTGCTGTCCGGGCTTCGCGCCCTCGCCGCTGGTATCCAATAGCTCAAACGGAAAAACCGCGGTCGGGCTCGGCGGCGCGGCTTGCGCGGCAGCGGGCAGCGCCGGCAGCAATGCGGCAGCGGCGAGGACGGCGCGTCGGCTCAACGTCATATCTGGCCCCTCATGCGATCACACCGACGCATGCGCGACGCCGGCGGTCGCCTTCAGTGCATCGCCGGCGGCTTCATAAAAGCTCGCGCCGTCGGGCAGCACGATCGCGGCCGGGCGCACCGCGTGCGTCGCCGGATCGATGCCGTCGGGCACTTCGCCGCGCGCCGCCGCGAGCGCCGCCTTGCGCAGCCGCGCCCGCGCCATGATGACGCCGTTGTCGGTCGAGACCAGATTTTCTTTGCTGCGATCCTGGATCGGGCCGCAGCTCTCCTGGATCGCGGCGTCCTGCATGGCGATGCCTTTGACGCCGCTGTACGACTTATGATGCCGCTGCGCGACGCGGTCGATCATGTAATCGTTGTCCTTGTTGACGACCGGGCGGAACGTGCCGGGAATGAGATTGACGTGGATACCGCCGCCGCCCCGCATGGTATCGAGCTCATGCGCGGTGAGCGGCCGCGCCGGATGGTGGGTGAAGCACCACGCCATGCAATTTTCGTCGTCGATCGGCACGAAGGCGTGGCCGTTGAGCGCGTTGTCGCCGTAGGGCGGGATCATGGTGTGGAACGGCATGATCCATTGGGTGATGCGCCAATAGAGCTGGCCGGGCGTCGCCGGCCGGCGCACGCCGATCACCATGCCGCCCTTGCTCTCCACCACCTCGAAGCGGACGCTGGTCTCGCGGGTGAACTCGGCCCCCTGGCTTACGTGCAGCGGATCGCTGCGCAAATCGTGGCGGTGCAGGAACGACACGTGCACCGAATCGATGCCGCCTTCGAGCGCTTGGAGCCAATTGCATTCCTGGGTGCGCTTGGTGACGAAGCGGTGCGCGGGTGCGACGGTCGCCCATTCGAAATTCGGCAGCGGCGGCTTTTTGTCCGGCGGTCCCATGTAGAGCCAGATCACGTCGCCCATTTCGACGCACGGATACGACGTGAGCTTGATCTTCCGGCAGAAGCCGCTCTCGACCGGCTCCGAGGGCACCTCGATGCACTGGCCGCTGACGTCGTATTTCCAGCCATGATAGGGGCAGCGCAGGCCATGCTCTTCGTTCCTTCCGAACCACAGCGACACGCCGCGATGGGCGCAGAACTCGTCCATCACGCCGATCCGGCCGGCGCTGTCGCGGAACGCGATCAGCCGCTCGCCGAGCAGTTTCAGCCGCACCGGCGGGCAATCGGGTTGCGGGATTTCCGCCGCCAGCAGCGCCGGAATCCAGTAGCGCCGCAGCAAGCCGCCCATCGGCGTGCCGGGGCCGGTGCGGGCGAGAAAATCGTTCAGCTCGCGCGTGGTCATGCTTGACTTATATACTATTCAGATTGCATCCGCACCGCTGCGACTTTTTCGGCGGCGTCCGCACCCCCTCATCCTGTCCTTCTCCCCT
>JASHPU010000148.1 GCA_030037885.1 Xanthobacteraceae bacterium
CACGCCGATTTGTCGGCGCGGTCGGTGGACTTGTCCAGCATGGTCAAAGCCATAGCGTTCCTCCGGGGATTCTGCGCACAATATAGAAAGCTCCTGCCGCGTTTGAAATAGCCTGCCAAAACCCTGCCAAAACCGCTGGATCGCCGTGCATGCCGAAACGTCCACCGCTCGTGCCCGCGAAAGCGGGGACCCAGCATCAAGGCACGGCGAACGCGCCGCCTCTGGATTCCCGCTTGCGCGGCAATGAGCGCAGACCAAGGGGAAAACGCCGCGCGCTGGTGATCGGAGGCTCGATGAGCGGGCTCCTCGCCGCCGTCATGCTGTCGCGCCGCGGCTGGGCGGTCGAGGTTTTCGAGCGGGTCGAGAGCGAGCTTGCCGGCCGCGGCGCCGGCATCGTCGCGCAGGCCGAGCTGATCGCGCATCTGGACGCGCTCGGCCTCGACACCACCAATCTCGGCGTCGTGGCGCAAACCCGCAAGCTGCTCGATGTTGACGGCCGCGTCACCCTGACCGTCGTGTGCCCGCAGGTGCTGACCGCCTGGGAGCGGGTCTACCGCGTGCTGCGCGATGCGTTCCCGCCCGCGCATTATCATCGCGGCCGCGCCTTCGAGACGTTCGAACAGACCGGCAGCGCTGTCGTCGCGCGCTTTACCGACGGCGGCACGGAAGAAGGCGACGCGCTGATCGGCGCCGACGGCCTGCGCTCGACCGTGCGCGGCCAATGCCTGCCCGACGTCGTTCCGCTCTATGCCGGCTATTGCTGCTGGCGCGCGCTCCTTGCCGAGAGCGCGATCCCGCCGGAGATTCACCGCGAGCTGTTCGACTCGATGGCGTTCTGCCTGCCGCCCGGCGAGCAATGCTTGTTCTATCCCATCGCCGGCCCGAACGGCGATTTGCGCCCCGGACAGCGCCGCTACAATGTCGTGTGGTACCGGCCGGCCGACGAAGCGACCGAGCTGCCGTGGCTTTTGACCGACGACAGCGGCGTGACCCACTCGATCTCGATTCCGCCGCCGCTTATTCGCCGCGACGCCGTGGCGGCGATGCGTGCCGCCGCTGAGCGATTGCTGCCGCCGCAATTCCGCGCCATCGTGCGCCTGATCGACGAGCCGCTCTTACAGCCGATCTACGACCTGGAAAGTCCGCGCCTCGCCTTCGGCCGCGTCGCCATCGTCGGCGACGCCGCATTCGTGGCGCGGCCGCACGTCGCCGCCGGTGTCTCCAAGGCCGCCGATGATGCCGCGGCGCTGGCCGCGGCGCTCGATGCCGCGGACGTGCCGAGCGGGCTCCGCCGCTTCGAGGCCGAGCGCCTGCCGGCCGGGCGCAAGATCATCGAGCGCGCGCGTCATCTCGGCGCCTATCTGCAGGCCACGCAGAGCGCCGAGGAGCGCGCCCGTTCGGCGCGTCACTCCATTCCCGAAGCGGTGCTGGCGGAGACCGCAGTGCTCGACTTTTTGTACCAATAGAAGTTCCGCGGTTCAGCATCCATGCAAGGACAATGAGCGACCGAACGCCTCGACACGCATCGCCGCCAACGACCGCGTCAATGACCCGTTGGTATAACACGCGCCGCGCTTTCCGACGCAGTAGGATTGATCAGGGCGTGGCCTCTTTAGCACGCAGCCGCTGCCGTATTGGTGCGAGTTGAAAAGCCGATGCCGGAATTCGACCTCGCCGCACGGACGTATCTCACCAAGGTTGTTTGATGTCAGCGGTCTACCGAGCGACGCTGGCGACCGGTGCCGGAATTCGACCCCGCCGGCGGCACATATTGCGCATTCTGCTGGCAAAGGGCGGTTTTGCCGTGGATCGCCTCGAGGCATTGCGCAAAGGTCGCGAAGGTGCAATTTGTTGGACCGCCGGTGAAGTAAGCGCACCACTGCTGCTGA
Organism: Xanthobacteraceae bacterium; assembly: GCA_030037885.1. Taxonomy (GTDB): domain Bacteria; phylum Pseudomonadota; class Alphaproteobacteria; order Rhizobiales; family Xanthobacteraceae; genus BOG-931. Next base: position 1,890 of record JASHPU010000148.1, read on the forward strand.
TTATTTTGCGCCTGCGCGCCGGAGCCTGGCATCGCCACAAGACCGAAAATGCCAACGGATATTGGCAGTGCCCTCCACATGGCCCTCTCCCGGCTTTGTGTGCGGCAACACCATAGCATGAGTTCGCAGGAAAGGTTGAGGCCGTGCGCAGCCCTTCATGAAGCCGCAACGCCGGTGGTCAGCATGACTCAGGCCTCCGCTGTTCCCCGCCCTCTGACGGTATATTTTAATGAGGGTGACGGTCGCTTGCGCCGCCGTTCTGGATGGCTTCGTCGCGGAGCTTGTCATGGGCCGGCCACTTCGGGCCGGACCCGTTGGCTCCTCGCCATGACGACGGACTGAATCAACTTGACTTCATCACCCGCTAATGCGCGTCGTCCCAATTGCCGGCGGCGTGCGCCTCGACGTGAATAGGGACCGACAAAAAGACCGCAGGCATCGGCGCTTCGATCATCACCCGGGTGACGACCGGAATGGTCTTCTCGACGTCGGCGTCCGGCACTTCGAACACCAATTCGTCGTGCACCTGCAACAGCATCTGCGCGGCGAGTTTTTGCTTCGCCAGCGCCCCTTCCATGCGGATCATGGCGCGGCGGATGATGTCGGCGGCGGTGCCTTGCAGCCGCGCGTTGACCGCGGCGCGCTCGTTGAACGAACGGACCGAGGCGTTCGAGGCTTTGATTTCGGGATAGTGGCACTTGCGGCCGAACAGCGTTGTCACGTAGCCGTTCTGCCTGGCGTAGCTCTTCGACTCCTCGATGAAGTCGCGGATGCCGGGAAAGCGCTCGAAATATTTTCTGATATAGGCGCCGGCCTCCTCGCGGCCGATGCCGAGCTGATTGGCGAGCCCGAAGGCGGAAATGCCGTAGATGATGCCGAAGTTGATCGCCTTGGCGCGCCGGCGCACCTCGCCCGGCATGTTCTTCACCGGCACGCCGAACATTTCCGACGCCGTCATGGCGTGAATGTCGAGGCCGTCGCGAAAGGCGTGGCGCAATTGCTCGATACCGGCGATCTCGGCGAGAAGCCGCAGCTCGATCTGCGAATAATCGGCGGAGATGAGTTTGTGGCCGGGCGCGGCGACGAAGGCGCGGCGGATCTTGCGGCCGTCCTCGGTGCGGATCGGGATGTTCTGCAGATTGGGGTCCGACGACGACAGCCGGCCGGTCGTGGTCGAGGCGAGCGCGTAGCTGGTGTGCACGCGGTGCGTGGTCGGATTGACGAAGCCGGGCAGCGCATCGGTGTAGGTCGATTTCAGTTTCGAGACCTGGCGCCAGTCGAGAATGACCTGCGGCAGCTTGTGGCCCTGCTCGGCCAAGTCCTCGAGCGCGCGCGCGCCGGTCGACCATTGCCCGGTCCTGGTCTTGGTGCCGCCGGGCAGCCCGAACTTGCCGAACAGAATGTCGCCGAGCTGCTTGGGGCTGCCGGGATTAATCGGCTCGCCGGCGAGTTTTTGGATCTCGGCCTCGAGCCCGGCGGCTTCCTGGGCGAACTCGCCGGAGAGCCGCGACAGCACCTGGCGGTCGATCGAAATGCCGCGGCGCTCCATGTGCGCGAGCACGCGCACCAGCGGCCGCTCCAGCGTCTCGTAGACGGTGCGAACATGCTCGGCGGCAAGCCGCGGCTTGAGCGCGTGCCAGAGCCGCAGCACGATGTCGGCGCGCTCGGCGGCATACTCGCTCGCCCGCTCGACGGCCACGCAGTCGAACGTGATTTTCGCCTTGCCGGCCTTGATCAGCGCGTCGCGGCTGATGCCGGCGTGGCTGAAGCTGTGTTCGGCGAGCGATTCGAGCGCGTGGCTGGCGCGGCCGGCGTCGACCACGTAGGCCATCAGCATGATGTCGTCGTAGGACGCCATCGCGATGCCGCGTTGCGCGAAAATCTGCCAGGCGAACTTCACGTCATGACCGATCTTGAGCACGCCTAAGTCTTCAAGAAGCGGCTTGAGCGCTTCGAGCGCGGCGCGCTCGGGAATTTGCCCCGCCGCGAGTTCACCGCGGAACAGGCTGGCGCCGCCGCCCTCGCCGCCCTGGCGGTGGCCGAGCGGCAGGTAACAGGCTTCATTCGGCGTCACTGCAAGCGCAAAGCCGCAAAGCTCCGCCTGCATCGGATCGCTGCTCGACGTCATGGCGTCGATTGCCACCACGCCAAGGTCGCGCGCCCGTTCGATCCAGGCCTTGAGTCGGTCGAGGCTGCGCACGGTCTCATAGCGCGCGTGATCGAATTTTTGCTTGCGCGCCGCGTCGGCACGCAGCTTCGCCAGCATCGGCGGCGTCAGCGCGCTGTCGCTCCGGCCTGCCGAACCTTGCGACGCGTCGGCGGGGCGCGACTTCTCTCTGGTCGCAGCGGCGCCGTTGCCTTGCGCAGCGGCCGCCGGCTTCTCTTCAGACGAAGGCGCGCCGGCGCGGCCACCGGCGGCAAATTCCGAATCCGGCTCGATCTCGGCGGCGTCCACGCCGGAGAACTCCGCCACGCGCCGCGTCAGTCCGTTGAACTCCATGGCCTTGAGAAAGGCGATCAGCCGCTTGTAATCCGGCTCGTGCACTGCGAGATCGCCGATCGGCACGTCGAGCTTCACCTGATCGTCCAGCGTGACCAGCTGCTTCGACAGCCGTGCGTTCTCGGCGTTGTCGATCAGCGTCTGCCGGCGTTTGTCCTGCCTGATCTCACCGGCGCGCTCGAGCAACGTCTCCAGGTCGCCGTATTCGCCGATCAACTGCGCCGCGGTTTTGACGCCGATGCCCGGCACGCCGGGAACGTTGTCGGTCGAGTCGCCGATCAGCGCCTGCACCTCGATCACCTTGTCGGGCGGCACCCCGAATTTTTCCATCACTTCAGCCCGCCCGATCTTCTTGTCCTTCATGCTGTCGAACATGACGACGCAATCGTTGACGAGCTGCATCAAATCCTTGTCCGAGGAGACGATGGTGGCGGTGGCGCCGGCCTCGCAGGCCTGCCGCACATAGGTGGCGATCAGATCGTCGGCCTCGAAGCCCCGCTGTTCGAGGCAGGGCAGGTCGAAGGCGTGGACCGCGTCGCGGATCAATGGGAATTGCGGCTTGAGATCGTCCGGCGGATCGGGCCGATGCGCCTTGTAGTCCGGATACATCTGCGTGCGGAACGTGCGCTCGGAGAGATCGAACACCACGGCGAGATGCGTCGGCTTGTCCTCGTCTTTCATGTCGCGCAACAGCTTCCACAGCATGTTGCAGAAACCGAACACGGCGTTGAGCTGCAGGCCGTCGGATTTGCGATTGATCGGCGGCAGCGCGTGGTAGGCGCGGAAAATGTACGACGAGCCGTCGACCAGAAAGACGTGATCGCCTTTCTTGAGCGTCGCGGCGGCGGGAGCGGCGGTCGGCTTCGACGCCTTGGAGGCGGCTTTCTGTGCTGTGGGCATGTGGGGGATAATATAGGGCTTTCTCGCGATTTGGCACGGTGCAGTGGATAATTGGCGAGCGCATATCGTCTCCTTCGTCACCCGCGGGACGGGCACCCCGCGACGCGAGCGTCGCGGGGACCCCGTTGACCCGCGGGTCCATGCGGCGATGCGGCCCCATGGATTGCCGGGTCGAGCCCGGCAATGACGAAAATGGAGCTGCCGATCGACGCCGCGTTGCCCGCGCTGACGGCGGCTTTGCGCGCCGGCAATGCCGCGGTTTTGGTGGCGCCGCCGGGCGCCGGCAAGACCACGCGCGTGCCGCTGGTGCTCGCGGACGAGGCATGGGCGCGGGATCGCCGCATCCTGGTGCTGGAGCCGCGCCGGCTTGCCGCCCGCGCCGCCGCCGAGCGCATGGCGCAAACGCGCAGCGAGCGCGTCGGCGACACGGTCGGATTGCGGGTGCGGTTCGGCTCGAAAATCTCCAAGCGCACGCGCATCGAAATCGTCACCGAAGGCATTTTCACGCGGCTCCTGATCGACGATCCGAGCCTCGAAGGCGTTGCGGCGGTTCTGTTCGACGAATTTCACGAGCGCTCGCTCGATGCCGACCTCGGCCTGGCATTGGCGCGCGATGCGCAGCAGGGCTTGCGTCCCGACCTCAAGCTCCTTGTGATGTCGGCGACGATCGACGGCACGCGCGTTGCCGACCTGCTCGGCGGCGCGCCGGTGATCGAGAGCACCGGCCGCGCCTTTGTGGTCGAGACGCGCTATCTCGGCCGCGATACGCGGCCGATCGAGCCGCAAGTCGCCGACGCCATTTTCCGCGCGATGCGGAGCGAGCGAGGCTCGGTGCTGGCGTTTCTGCCCGGCGCCGCGGAAATCCGCCGCACGGCGGCGCAGTTGGAGCGCCGCATCGCGCCCGATACGGACGTGGTCGGGCTCTACGGCGCGCTGGCCGGCGACGAGCAAATGCGCGCCATCGCGCCGGCGCCGGCCGGGCGGCGCAAGATCGTGCTGGCGACCTCGATCGCCGAAACCTCGATCACCATCGAGGGCGTGCGCATCGTGGTCGATAGCGGACTCGCCCGGGTGCCGCGCTACGAGCCCGACGTGGGCTTGACCCGGCTCGAGACCGTGCGCGTGTCGCGCGCCGCCGCCGACCAGCGCCGCGGCCGCGCCGGCCGTACCGAGCCGGGCGCCTGCTATCGGCTGTGGGACGAACCGCAAACCGCCGCGCTCGAACCGTTCGCCCGACCCGAAATTCTCGCCGCCGACCTGTCGTCCTTCGCGCTCGATCTCGCCGCCTGGGGCGCCCGTCCCGAACAACTCGCCTTCCTCGATCCGCCGCCGCGGCCGGCGCTGGCGGAAGCGCGCGCGCTCCTCGCCGCGCTCGGCGCCATCGACGACGAGGGCCGCATCACC
>JASHPU010000149.1 GCA_030037885.1 Xanthobacteraceae bacterium
ACATCTGGGCACGAGGCTACTGGGTCGCGAGCAGCGGTAACGTCACCGATGAGGTCTGGATGGAGTACATCAAAAATCAGGTTCCGCCAGAGCCTGACGATAACTTCAAGGTGACCTGAGTCCGCCGAATGGCGGACCAAATCCGGCTTTAAGCCGTAACCTGAAGCCACCGCCTTTAGGCGGTGGAGTGTTCACGATGAGGCAACGCCATGGCCGCTCTGCTCGAGATTCAGGATTGCTGTCAGTCGTTCCCGCGCGCCGACGGCGGCGAGCATTTGGTGCTCGACCACATCGATTTTCAGCTTGCGCAAGGCGAGATCGTCGGCCTCCTTGGCCGCACCGGCTCGGGCAAATCGACCCTGCTGCGGCTCATTGCCGGGCTGGCGCAACCGAGTTACGGCAGCATCACCTATCTGGGTCAGCGCATCGACGGGCCGCCGCCCGGCGTCGCCATGGTGTTCCAGTCGTTCGCGCTGTTTCCGTGGCTGACGGTTTTGGAGAACGTGCAACTCGGGCTCGAGGCGCTCGGCCTGCCCGAGGCGGAAATCAGGAGCCGCGCGCTCGCCGCCATCGACCTGATCGGGCTGGACGGCTACGAATCGGCGTTTCCGCGCGAGCTGTCCGGCGGCATGCGCCAGCGCGTCGGCTTCGCCCGCGCGCTGGTCGTGCATCCCAATATTCTCTTGATGGACGAGCCGTTCTCGGCGCTCGACGTGCTCACTGCGGAAACGTTGCGCACCGACTTCCTCGATTTGTGGGGCGAAGGCAAGCTGCCGATCAAGGGCGTGATCCTGGTCACCCACAACATCGAGGAGGCGGTGCTGATATGCGACCGCATCCTGTTGTTCTCGACCAACCCGGCGCGCATCATCAACGAGATCAAGGTCGACCTGCGCCAGCCGCGCAACCGGCTCGATCCGCAATTCCGCGACCTGGTCGAGACCATCTATGTGGCGATGACCGCGCGCGAGCCGGCGCCGCTGCAGTTCGGCGCCACGGCCACCATCAACACGGTGTTGCCGCGGGTTTCCGCGAATCCGCTTTCCGGCCTGATCGAGACCGTCGCCGGTCAACCGTATGACGGCAAGGCCGACCTGCCGGTGCTCGGCGACGAATTGCACATGGAGGTCGACGATCTCTTTCCCGTCGCCGAGTCGCTGCAACTGCTGCACCTCGCCGAGATCGAGGGCGGCGACATCAAGCTCACCGACACCGGCAAGCAGTTCGCCGAAGCCGGCATCGACGACCGCAAAAAACTGTTTCAGCACCAGCTCCTGACCTACGTGCCGCTCGCCGCCCACGTCCGCCGCGTGCTGCAGGAGCGCACCAATCACGTGGCGCCGAAGAGTCGTTTCCTCGACGAATTGGAAGACCACATGACCACCGAGGACGCCGAGCACACGCTGCGCGCCGTCATCGCCTGGGGCCGCTTCGCCGAGCTTTACGCCTACGACGACGATTCGCAGACGTTCAGTCTGGAGAACCCGACGTAAGGTGCGCGCTTATTGTTCACCTCATCCTGAGGCGGCCGCGAAGCGGCCCTCGAAGGATGCAGGCCATGGCGCCTCGGCCTCGCCCTTCGAGGCTCGGCGCTGCGCGCCGAGCACCTCAGGGTGAGGAATCGTGGGTTAGGTCGCATGACCGGTGAAAGCCAAATCGGTGCTTATCGGATTACTCCGCCTTCCGCCGCTCGCGCAGCAAGCCCTCCTGCGCCACCGAGGCGATCAGCGTGCCGTCGCGGGCGAAGATCAGGCCGCGGGAGAAGCCGCGCGAGTCGGCGAGGCTCGGACTGTCCTGGGCGTAGAGCAGCCAGTCGTCGGCGCGGAACGGCCGGTGAAACCACAGCGCATGATCGAGGCTCGCCGCCATGACGTCCTTGTCGAACACGCTGCGGCCGTGCGGGATGAGCGCGGAATCAAGGAGCGTCATGTCGGACGCGTAGGCCAGCACGCATTGATGCACCGCCGGCACGTCCGGCAGGCTGCCGGTGGCGCGGATCCAGACGTGGAAACGGCCCTCGTCGGATTTTTCGCCGAGATAGCGGCGCATCTCGACCGGCCGCAGCTCGATCGGCCGCTCGCGCTCGTAATAGCGGCGCACCGGCTCGGGCATCAGTGGCCAGACTTTGTCCTTCATCTCGGCTTCGCTCGGCAGCGCCTCCGGCATCGGCACGTCGGGCATCTTGACTTGGTGCGTGAGGCCGTCCTCGCGCAGGTGAAACGACACCGACGTCGAGAAGATGGCGTGGCCGTGCTGGATCGCCACCACGCGCCGCGTGGTGAAACTGCGGCCGTCGCGGATGCGGTCGACCTCGTAGATGATCGGTACCTTGGGATCACCGCCGAGCAGAAAATAGGCGTGCAGCGAATGCGGCGGACGGGCCGCCAAGTCCTCGACCGTGCGGCAGGCCGCCACCAGCGCCTGGCCGATCACCTGGCCGCCGAACACGCGCTGCCAGCGGTCTTGCGGCGAGCGGCCGCGGAACAGATTGAGCTCGAGCGGCTCCAGATCGAGGATTTCGAGTAATTCTTTGACTGCGGAAGACATTATCTCTCCAGAGAACAGCGGCCCTGGGTCCGGGATTACCCCGGGCCAAAGCCAAATCGAACGTGCTACGATAAAGCCTGTACCGAGGCGGGCGCGCAAGCGCCGTGTATAGACGCGAGCATGACGCGCAACGATATCGACGTGCTGATTGCCGGGGGCGGCTTTGCCGGGCTGACGCTGGCGATCGCGTTGCGCCAGGCGCTCGGGCCGGCGTTCAAGGTCGCGGTCGCCGATCCGGCGCTGGGCCAGAGCCACGCCGGCGACGAGCGCGCCTCGGCCATCATCGCCGCGGCGCGCCGCCTGTTCGAAGCGATCGAGGTGTGGCCGAGCGTCGCCGACGAGGCGCAGCCGATCCTCGACATGGTCGTCACCGATAGTCGCCTTAGCGACGCGGTGCGGCCGGTGTTTCTCAGCTTCGACGGCGACATCGCGCCGGGTGAGCCGTTCGCCCACATGATCGAGAACCGCCATTTGGTCGAAGCGCTGGAAGGCAAGGCGTGCGACCTCGGCGTCGAGCTGAAAGCGGCGGCGGTGACGAGCTTCACTACTCACCCTCCCCTGCAGGACGAGGGTCGCGAGCGAAGCGAGCGGGGTGGGGTGAGCGGCGGCGCCGCGTTCACCCCACCCCGACCGCCTGACGGCGGTCGACCCTCCCCCTCCAAGGGAGGGTGGGAGACGCCGGATGGCTCTGCGCAAAAGGTCGAGGCGGAATTTGCCGACGGTGACGCGATATCCACGCGCCTCCTGGTCGCCGCGGACGGCGCGCGCTCGACCATTCGCGAGGCCGCCGGCATCGCCACCCATGGCTGGGACTACGGCCAGTCGGCCGTCGTCACCACCGTGGGGCACGAGCGCGATCATGACGGGCGCGCCGAGGAGCATTTTCTGCCCGCCGGGCCGTTCGCAATCCTGCCGCTCAAAGGCCGCCGCTCCTCGATCGTGTGGACGGAAAGGACGAGCGAAGCCGAGCGCATCGTCGCGCTACCCGACGCCGCGTTTCACGCCGAGCTGGAGCAGCGCTTCAAGCTGCATCTCGGCGAGATTACCGTCATGGGCGCGCGACGCGTGCTTCCGCTCGGCTTCTTCGTGGCGCGCGCGTTCATCGCCGAGCGCATCGCGCTCGCCGGCGACGCCGCCCACGTCATTCATCCGATCGCCGGGCAGGGCCTCAATATGGGGCTGAAGGACGTCGCCGCGCTTGCCGAAGTGATCGTCGATGCGGCTCGGCTCGGCCTCGATCCCGGCGCCGCAACGGTGCTGGAACGCTACCAGCGCTGGCGCCGCTTCGACACCATGACGATGGCGCTCGCCACCGACGGCCTGAACCGGCTGTTCTCCAACCGCTCCGACGTGCTGCGCCTCCTGCGCGACGTCGGCCTCGGCATGGTCGAGCGGCTGCCGGGCATCAAGCGCCTGTTCATCCGCGAAGCCGCCGGCCTGTTCGGCGACGTCCCCAAACTGCTGCGCGGCGAAATGTTATAAGCGGCAGCGCGGTCCCTCCTCCGCTCATTCCCGCGCAAGCGGGAATCCAGGGGCTGCGGCGTCGATTCGGAAATTTGCTGGGTCCCCGCTTTCGCGGCGACGAGCGGATATGGTTCGCTTCTGATTGGGGTCCGCTCCAACCATGCCCTTCGACAGCATCGCGGTCATCGGCGCCGGCGCCTGGGGCACCGCGCTGGCGCTGACTTGCGCGCGCGCCGGCCGCAGGGTGTTGCTGTGGGAGCACGACGCTGCCAACGCGGAGAATCTGAAAAAGCGTCGCCAGAGCCTGTTTCTGCCGGGCGTGCGCATCCCCGACGAAATTGTCATCGCGGCCGACTTTGCCGCGGCGACGCGCGCGCAAGCGATGCTGCTGGTCGTGCCGGCGCAAGCGGTGCGCAGCGCTGCGCAAAAACTTGCGCCGCTGGTCGCGGCCGGGACGCCCGTTGTCGTCTGTGCCAAGGGCATCGAGCGCGGCAGCCAACAATTCATGACCGACGTGGTCGCCGCCTGCGCGCCGCAAGTTGCGCCGGCGATCCTGTCGGGACCGAGCTTTGCCGCCGACGTGGCGCGCAGCCTGCCGACCGCGGTGACGCTTGCGGCCCGCGACGGCGCACTCGCCGCCGATCTCGCGCGCGCCATCGGCTCGGCGAATTTCCGGCCCTATCATGCGACCGACGTGCGCGGCGTCGAAATCGGCGGCGCCGCCAAGAACGTGCTGGCAATCGCGGCGGGCATCGTCGCCGGCCGCAAGCTTGGCGCCAGCGCCGCGGCGGCGTTGACCACCCGCGGCTTCGCCGAGCTGGCGCGCTTCGGCCGCGCCTACGGCGCGCGGCCGGAGACGCTGATGGGCCTGTCCGGACTCGGCGACCTGCTGCTGACCTGCTCGAGCCCGCAATCGCGCAATTTTTCGTTCGGCGCGGCGCTCGGCGCCGGGCAGCGGCCGAGCGACATCCACGGCGGCCTTGCCGAAGGCGTGTTCACCGCGCCGGTGCTGCTCGACATGGCGCGCGAGCGCGGCGTCGACATGCCGATCGCGGCAGCGGTCGCCGCCGTGCTGAACGAAAAGCTGAGCGTCGATGCGGCGATCGAATCGTTGCTGACACGGCCATTGCGGGCGGAGGAATGAACATGGCGTACTGGCTGTTGAAGACCGAGCCGGAAGAGTTTTCCTGGAACGACCAGGTGGCGCGCGGCAAGAAGGGCGAGCCGTGGAGCGGCGTGCGCAATTTCATCGCCCGCAAGCACCTGAAAGAGATGAAGCAGGGCGAGACGTTTTTCTTCTATCACACCGGCAAGGAGAAGCAGGTCGTCGGCATCGGCGAAGTGTTGCGCGAGCATTATCCCGACCCCACTGCGGCGAAAGGCGAGCCGTGGGTCGCGATCACCACCGGCGCCGTCGAGCCGCTGCCGCAGCCGGTGACGCTCGCCGCGATCAAGGCCGAGCCGAAACTGAAAGACATGGCGCTCGTCAAATACGCGCGGCTCTCGGTGCAGCCGGTCTCGGCGGACGAGTGGAAATACGTTTGCCGGATGGGCGGGCTGAAGGGCTGATCGTCATTCCGGGGCCGACCCAACGGGTCCGGCCCGCAGGGCCGGCCTGATGACAAGCTCCGCGAGGAGTCCGGAATCCATAATCCCAGCGCAGGGATTATGGATTCCGGACTCGCCGCTGCGCGGCGATCCGGAATGACGAGCTTACCTCCGCGCAAACTTCTGCCCCGCGAATGGCAGTGTGCGGAGGCGCTGGCCGGTGGCGGCGAACAGCGCGTTGGCGACGGCGGCGGCGATCGCCGGCACGCCGGCTTCGCCGACGCCGCTCGGCGGTCTCCTCGACGGCACGATGTGGACGTCGACGCGCGGCATGTCGGCCATGCGCAGCACCTGGTAATCGTGAAAGTTCGATTGATCGACGCGGCCTTTCGTCAGCGTGATGGCGCCGCGCAGCGCGGCGGAAAGCCCGAATGCGATGCCGCCCTCCATCTGCGCGGCGACGATGTCGGGATTGATCGCAGTGCCGCAATCGACCGCGCAGACCACGCGTTCGACTTTCAGCGCGCCGCGGTCGAGGCTGATGTCCGCCACCTGCGCCACCTGGGTGCCGACCCATTCCTGCAGCGCAACGCCGCGAAATACGCCAGCCGGCAGCGGCCGGCCCCAACCGGCTTTTTCGGCCGCGAGCGTGAGTACGCCCGCAGCGGCCGGCTGCGCCGACAACAGCGACAGCCGGAATTCGACCGGATCTCTGTTGGCCGCCAACGCCAATTCGTCGATGAACGTTTCGACCGCATAGCCGCTGTGCGAGGCGCCGACCGAGCGCCACCACATGACCGGAACGCCGACGCCGGTCGGATGCGCCTCGATGGTCACGTTGGCGATGGCGTAGGGCAAAGTCGCGGCGCCCTGCGCGAGCGAGGAATCGACATGGCCGTCGCCGGTCTGCGGCGTCAGCGGCTGGCCGACGATGCGATGCTGCCAGCCGGCGATGCGGCCGGCGCCGTCGAGCCCGGCGCGCAGCCGGTGCACGAACGCGGGCCGGTAATAGCCGCCCTGGATATCGTCCTCGCGGCTGAACATCACCCGCACCGGCGCACGGCCGCCGAGCGCCTTGGCGATGGCGGTCGCCTCGGCGACCACGGTCTGCGCCGCGCGGCGGCCAAAGCTGCCGCCGGCGAACATCGTATTCACCTCGACCTGCTCGGGCGGAAGCCCGCTGATCTGCGCGGCAATGCCCTGATCGAGGGTCTGCATCTGCGAGCCCGACCAGATGCGGCAGCGATCCGCCGCCAGCTCGACCACGCAGTTCAACGGCTCCATCGGCGCGTGCGCCAGATAGGGAAATTCGTAGTCGGCGGTGAATGTCTTGGCGGCGCCGGCCATCGCGCTCTCGGCATTGCCGTCGCGGCGCAGCGCCGTGCCGGGTTTTTCGCGCAGCGCGCGATACGCGGCGAGGATGTCGGCGCTGCCGCGCGTTTCCGCGGCCGTATCGTCCCACTCGATCTTGAGCGCGTCGCGGCCTTTCTTGGCCGGCCAATAGCCGCGGCCGATCACCGCCACCGTGCCGGCTCCGGTGGCGATCTCGACCACGCCCTTGATGGCGCGCGCCGCGCTGTCGTCGATGCTTTTGATGCGCGCGCCAAAGCGCGGCGGCCGCGCCATCAATGCGGTCAGCATGTCCGGGCGTTTGACGTCGAGCGCGTACTGCGCGCTGCCGTCGATTTTGGTGCGCGTGTCGAGGCGCGGCACGTGCTTGCCGATCAGCGTGAACGCCGACGGCTGTTTCAACGTCACGGTCCATGGCACGAGCAGCGCCGCCGCCTTGGCGGCGAAGGCGCCGAAATTGCCGCGCTGGCCCGAGCGCGCATGGGACAGGACGCCGTTGCGGACCTCGACGTCGCTCGCCGACACGTTCCATTCCGCGGCGGCCGCTTGAACGAGCATGAGCCGCGCCATGGCGCCGGCCTGGCGCATTTGCCCGGCCGCGTTGGCGATCGACGAACTGTTGCCGGTGCCCTGCAGCGATCCCCAGAACAAATTGTTGTAGTGCGCGGCGTCGGCAGGCGCCGATTCCACCTTGATCTGCGCCCAATCGGCGTCGAGCTCATCGGCCAATAGCGTGGCGAGCCCGGTGTACACGCCTTGGCCGAACTCGAGATGCTTTGAGACGATCGTGACGGTGTTATCGGACGCGATGCGCACGAAGGCGTTGGGCACGAACAAATTAGGCTTTGAGGTTCGCGCCGCCGCAGCGGCTGCGCCAGGCAGCGGCAGATGAAAGCCGAGCACAAGTCCGGCGCCGGCTGCGGTGGTGCCTTTGACGAAAGCGCGCCGGCTATGATGCAAAGTCATTGCCGCGTGGTGTGACAATCGGAGCAGTTCACGGTCTTGTCCGGCGGCAGGCCGTCGCCGACCGGCGGCAGGCCGAATTCCGCCGCCTGCGGCGTGCAGATCGCCGGCAGCGCAAACGTGTCGGGCGGCATTGTCACGCCCGGCAGCCAGCGATGATAGTCGGCGATGTTCAGCCCGAGCCCGATGGCTTCCGGCTCGGTGAAGAGAATCGGCCGGCCGTCCGTCGTGTACCAGCTCCAGTTCACATGCAAACCTTCGCCTTTGACCGGGCAGGCGCGGATGACGCTGACGTCATTGGCGCCGAAATCCGGATTGTGATCGATGACGCCGCTGCATTCGCAAGCCGCGACGCTCATCCAATCCGGCCGCACCACGCCCGGCGTCGCCGCGCGGCAGGCGAACACGCCGTTCGGCAGCCGCTCGATGCCGTAGCCGACGCCTTTCGTCTGCACGCTCTGCAGTTCGAGCCGCGGCGGCAAGGTATGCGGCTCGTTCATCAGGCCGACCATGGTGCCGGCGCCCTGCCAGTCGTAATACAGGAGGGTCGGCAGCGGCGTGAATTGAAACTGGATCGGCGTGAGAATGGCCGTCATCACGAACTGGTCCGGCCAGTGCGGCGGTTTGCTCGCGGCCGGACAGGCTTGGATGCTTAAGCCGGGAATGAGCGCCTGGACCCGCTTGGCGCGCTCGGCCGCATCGATGTCGCTGCCGGTCGCCATCAGCTCCGGCGCGGTGGAGGCGGCCAACTCTGCCGGTGTGGCCTTTCTCGCCTGCGCCGCGCAGAAATCGCGCAAGCGCCCGAGGTTTGTTGTCGCGAGCGGCGCAAACGTCGGGAAATATGTCATCGCATAATCGCCGATCACCGCCGGCGCGGCGCTGCGGCTCGGCAACATGATGCGCCACGGCAGGCGCGTATCGGTGCGATACCATTGCCAGACGGCGCGGCCATCGGGCGCCGCCGTCTTCCACCACTGCGCGTTCTTGGTGCCGACCGGCGCTTCGCCGTCGCAGGTCGAGCCGGAGGCGAGCCAGGAATCCGGCGGCGGATCGTATTTGTGGCCGAGCGCCGCGCAAACATTGGGCGCGTCATGCGGGCCGCTCAGGCGGTATGTTTGTTTGTCGGTGATGAGCAGATCGACGGTGCCGGATTGCAGGCCGGTCAGCGTGGCGCGCATCGCGTGCGCTGCGGCGTCGCGCACGAACTCGCCGACCACGAGCTGTTGGCGCAGATACGGCAGCATCAGCCCGACCGCGCGCCAGCGCGCCGGCAGCACCGGCTGCGTCGCCGGCTGACACGCTGCAAACATCGGCAGCCCCGAATCCGCGGCCGCCGCGGCACCGTTGCGCATAGCGCAGAGAGCCAGCGCCGCGCATCCGGCGAGCAACGCGACCTTTACGCTACGAGCAAACATTAGAGCGTGTGCCCACACGATTGAATCAATACCGGCGCGGCGAACTCTGCGCGCTCCCTCCCCCTTTGCGGGGAGGGTTGGGGTGGGGGTCGGGAGGTGAGGCGCAAGTGTCGCTGCAAGTGAGTTGCCTCCCGACCCCCACCCCTAACCCCTCCCCGCAAGGGGGAGGGGAACGCTTTGAACATCCCGCTCCGCCACGCATCAACACAAACAGAGACCCCGGCCGCATGGCGGCACATTACCCGGCTTGTTTTGCGATCGGCAACCGCGTTCGCGGTCGGCAGCGAGCGCTGACGCGCCTCAATGGCGGAAATGGCGCGTGCCGGTAAACACCATGGCGACGTTGTGGTCGTCGGCGGCCTTGATCACCTCGTCGTCGCGCACCGAGCCGCCGGGCTGGATCACCGCGGTGGCGCCGGCCTCGATGGCGACCAGAAGCCCGTCGGCGAACGGAAAAAATGCGTCGGAGGCGACGACGGAGCCCCTTGTCGCCGGCTGCGCCAGGCCGGCGGCCTGCGCCGCATCGGCCGCCTTGCGCGCCGCGATGCGCGCGGCGTCGACCCGGCTCATCTGTCCGGCGCCGATGCCGACGGTGGCGGAATCCTTCGCATAGACGATGGTGTTCGATTTCACGTGCTTGGCGACGCGGAAGGCAAAGCGCAGGTCGCGCGCCTCGGCATTGGTCGGCGCGCGCTTCGTCACCGCTTGGAAAGCCACGTCGTCGACCATTGCGTTGTCGCGCGTCTGCACCAGAAGGCCGCCGGCCACGGTCTTTGCCGTCAGCCCCGGCGCGCGCGGGTCGGGCAGGCCGCCGGCGAGCAGCAGCCGCAGATTCTTCTTGGCGCCGACGATGGCGATCGCTTCGTCGGTGGCGTCCGGCGCGATGATCACTTCGGTGAAAATCTCGGTGATGGCGCGCACCGCGTCGGCATCGAGCGGGCGATTGAGCGCGACGATGCCGCCGTAGGCCGAGACCGGATCGCAAGCCAACGCCTTGCGATAAGCGTCTAACAAACTATCGCCCGCGGCGACGCCGCACGGATTGGCGTGCTTGATGATGGCGCAAGCCGCGGTGCGCGCCGGATCGAACTCGGCGACGCATTCGTAGGCCGCGTCGGTGTCGTTGATGTTGTTGTAGGAGAGCTGTTTGCCCTGCGCCTGCCGCGCGCTGGCAACGCCGTAGCGCGGCTCGGGCGTGCGATAGAACGCCGCCGATTGGTGCGGGTTCTCGCCGTAGCGCAGCCGCTCGATCAAGCGCCCGCCGAAGGCGCGATAATCCGGTGCCGGCTCGTCCAAGATGCCGGCGAACCAATTGGCGATCGCCGCATCATAGGCCGCCGTGCGCGCGAAGGCTTTGGCGGCAAACTTCCGCCGCAACGATAGCGGCGTTTCTCCTCTGAACAGGCGCAGAGCGTCAATCGCTTCTTGGTAGTCTTGCGGATCAACGATGACGAGGACGTCGTCGTGGTTCTTGGCGGCGGCGCGGATCATCGCCGGCCCGCCGATGTCGATGGTTTCGATGCAGGCGGCGAAATCGGCGCCGGCCGCCACCGTCTGTTCGAACGGATAGAGACTGACCACCAATATGTCGATCGGCCGGATTTTATGCACGCGCAGCGCTTCGAGATGCTGCGCGTTGCCGCGCATCGCCAACAGGCCGCCGTGCACGGCCGGATGCAGCGTCTTGACCCGGCCGTCCATCATTTCGGGAAAGCCTGTGAGTTCGGCGACGTCGACCACCTGCAGGCCGGCATCGGCGAGCGCTTTGCCCGTGCCCCCGGTCGAGACGAGTTCGATGCCGTGGCCGGACAGCGCGCGCGCCAGCGCGACGACGCCGCTTTTGTCGGACACCGAAATCAGCGCGCGCGTGGCGCGGCGCAGCTCTTCGCTCATGGCGCTCTTGTTTCATTGTCGATGGGGCAGTGCAAGCCAAGCATTTCTTTCCTCCCCCGCGCTTCGCGCGTGGGAGGATGACTTTCTTTGTCTTCACAGCGGCAGCACGTAAGGTGGGCAAAGGCGCGAAGCGCCGTGCCCACGCATGATCGATTAGAAGAAACCGCGTGGGCTTCGCTTCGCTTCAGCCCACTCTACGAACTATTTCGCCCGCGGCACTTTCGCTAGCCGTTTGAGGGTGTCGCACGGCTCAAAGCCGAGGGCGTCGGCCCATTCGAGCAATTCGATGACATCGACGATCTTTTGGCCGGTCTCGACGTAGGTCACGTAGGATTGCGGCCGGCGCAGCCGCTTGGCGAGGTCGATTTGGCGCAAGCCGGCCTTTTGGCGGCGTTCGACGAGGAAGGCGCGCAGAGCTTCGTGGCGAGGCGATTCCAGGGAGCGAGCCATTCTGCCTCCCGGCGAAAGGGAGGCGAATCGATAAAACGGCTTTTTCGGTACCCAGAATCTTGGTATGACGCTGCAGACCAGGGATTGCGGCAGCAGCGCGCGTGCAACAAAGCCAAGACACGGAACGATGGCAGAGCGCCAAAACGACGAGTTCCGGAAACCTTCAGCCTGCAAAGCGTCACCGAAAGCATGAAATGGGTCGGTGCCGATGCCGGCGCAGAGGTGCTGTACCGCGCCTTCCTCGCTGAACAGGACGGCCGGCGATTTCTCGTGCGGGTATGGCTCGAAGTGTATCGGCAAATCGTGGAGGAGGATCGGCCTGTGGAGGAGAAGAGCGGAAGTCAGGGCGGAGGGCCGAGGAGCGGAGCGTAAATGCTCGCGACTCCCTCTCCCCGCGTGCGGGGAGAGGGTCGGGGTGAGGGGGCGGTGCCGCTTGCCTGAGACTCTCTTGTTAGGCTCAGACTCGCTGCAACGCCCCCTCACCCGCCGCGCTCCGCGCGACGACCTCTCCCCGCGCAGCGGGGGGAGGACGATTCACAGCGGCAGCCGCGGCTCGTCCTCGCGTGCCGAACGCGCAGCGGTCTTGGGCAGCGTGGCGCGGCCGGCGTGCAGGCTCCAGGAGACGCGCGGCGCATGGCGGGCGTGGCCGTAGATCACGAGCTGGGTGGTGCGGCGCGGCCCCTCGGCGCCGGCGAGATAGACGCTGTCTTCCAGGTCGA
>JASHPU010000018.1 GCA_030037885.1 Xanthobacteraceae bacterium
ACATCTGGGCACGAGGCTACTGGGTCGCGAGCAGCGGTAACGTCACCGATGAGGTCTGGATGGAGTACATCAAAAATCAGGTTCCGCCAGAGCCTGACGATAACTTCAAGGTGACCTGAGTCCGCCGAATGGCGGACCAAATCCGGCTTTAAGCCGTAACCTGAAGCCACCGCCTTTAGGCGGTGGAGTGTTCACGACGGCCGTTGCGATCGGCGGCTTTCTGCTGATGACGAGCGAGCGACCGAATCGATCAGCCGGAAACAGTGTCAAACCCGTTCTAGCAGTTTGCGGAAAAACGAGGAAGTTATATACACCATTGTTTTTGTTCTGTGAAGGTTGTGGGTCTGGCGATGTATTCGTTTGTTGGCGACGCTGGGATGCTCTGATTGGCGTCGCCGGACGGATCAAGTCCTATTCGGAAGATCAACATTCGCTTCCTGGGTGATCAGGCGGGATGCGGTTCGCGTGACAAGACGCGGATTAGGCGTGCGGGGGGGCGGAAGATTCACTTTGTTCATCAAGGGCCCTTTTCGCCCGCGCCTCTGACTTGGTATTATTGACCCCGTCCTGTCTGGATCGCCATGATTCAAAATTAGTTTTCCCGCTTGGGACCCCTGAGTCGAATAACGTCTCGCTGCGGCTCTTTCGCCATGGCAATCCGATCCGAGCGATCGCATCGCTCATCCCAACAGCGATGCCGCAGATGATCAGCAGCATCGCCACGATCAGGCCGGCATTAAGCGGCTCGCCCAAGCCGATCGATGAGCAGACAACGCCGACGACCGGTACGGCAAGCAGGCCCAGCGCCGTCGTGATGGCCGGCAGGTTTTTGTTGACGGTCTGCAAGGCCCAATACGGCAAGGCGATTCCCGCGATGCTGGCGTAGAGTAGCAGCGCGACCAGCCGCGCATTCCAATCAATTCGTGGTATGCCTTCGAATAGCAGCGCCATGGGTGCGAGCGTGCAGGTTGCGAGCAGTGCTTGCCAAGGGACAAGCTCGAACGGCGACGACAGCCAGCGATGGGCACGCACGTGCAGGATGCTTGCGGCCCAGCACAGTGCGGCGCCCAGCACCAGCGCATTGCCCATGAGAGCTGTATGATCGTGCCAAACTAGGTTTGAAGGATCGAACAGCAATAGCAGACCGAGTAGCCCGATGCTGTTGCCGGCGATCCGCGCTGGCGTGAGCGCTTCACCGAGGAATATGCGTGCTCCGACGCTCACCCAAAGAGGCGTCGTGTAGCCGAGCACGACCGAGCGACCCGCCGGTACGAATTGCAGGCCCACAGTCACCAGTCCGGTGAAAGCGACCATATGCAGAAGGGCAATATTGAGTACGACGGGAATATCGCCGCGCTTCGGCGGCACCAGCGCGCGCCGTCCGGCCGAAATTGCGAACAAGGTTGCAGTGCCGATCGCCGACCGGAGCACCAAGGTCCATAGCGGCGGTATGTCCTGGAGAATGGCCTTGATCACGGGCCACACGGTACCCCACCCTACAGCTATCGCGCACAGCAGTAGGGCAGCCTCGTAACGCCGCAATTGGCCGTTGTTTCGCATAGTGTCGAATTCTAGCGAAAATCGTCGCATTATGGAGTGTACAAGAGTGCACACGAACCGACGTAACGGACTGAGACTACTCGAAAAATGACGATAAATCAACGGCATAGGTTCTGTATTGCGCCGATGATGGAATGGACTGACCGGCACTGCCGGTTCTTCCACCGCCTTCTGACGCGCCGCGCGCTCCTCTATACCGAGATGCTCACCACCGGTGCGGTGCTGCATGGCGATTGGGCCCGGCTCTTACGTTACGATCCGGCCGAACATCCGCTGGCGCTGCAGCTTGGCGGCTGCGCGCCGCGCGCGCTCGCGGCCTGCGCCCGCGTCGGCGCCGATCTCGGCTTTGACGAGATCAATCTCAATGTCGGGTGTCCGTCCGACCGCGTGCAGGAGGGCCGCTTCGGCGCTTGTCTGATGGCCGAGCCGGCTTTGGTCGGCGAGTGCGTCGCGGCCATGAGGGCGGCCGTGGCGGTCCCGGTCACGGTCAAATGCCGCATCGGCATCGACGAGCAGGATTCCGAAGCGGCGCTCGAAGTTTTTGCCAGCGCAGTCGAAGCGGCCGGCGTCGATGCGCTGATCGTGCATGCCCGCAAAGCGTGGCTTCGGGGCCTGTCGCCGAAGGAGAACCGCGAGGTGCCGCCGCTCGATTACGGCCGGGTCTATCGGCTCAAGGCGGCGCATCCGCGCTTGCCGATCGTGCTCAACGGCGGCATTGCCGGTGTCGAGCAGGCGCTGGCGCATCTCGCCTGCGTCGACGGTGTGATGATGGGCCGCGCCGCCTATCAGGAACCGTGGCGGCTCCTGGCCGTGGATGCGCTGGTGTTCGGCGACGAGGCGGCGTTTGCGTCGCCCAAAGCGGCGGCGCTGGCGCTGATCCCATACATCGAGCGGGAGTTTTCGGCGCACGGCACGCGCCTGCACGCGATCACGCGGCACATCCACGGCCTGTTCCGCGCGGTTCCCGGCGCGCGCGCCTTCCGCCGCCATCTCGCCGGCGCTGCGGCCAAGCCGCATGCGGGCGCCCAATTTTTGGCCGAGGCGCTGTCGCTGGTGCGCGACGCCGGCCTCGACAGGAGCCGGGAATTGGCGCACATCGCCGCTTAGCGCAGCCGTCTTTTTCGGGCCGCGACCGCGGGCTCGGCTCATCTACGGAGGTCATTGCAGCAATGTGCCGAGGCGATTTCTCGCCGTCGGCAGTTATGCATTTGTGGGTTCTCTGGACCCTGCAGCGCGGCCGCAAGCGGGCAGGGCCGTCGGAGTGAAGCGACATGATCTTTGGCGTCGGGTTAAGCGAAATCTTGTGGCTTGCCGGCGCCATCGTGGTCGCTGGTGTGATCACCGGCTTGCTGGCGGGCCTGTTCGGTATCGGCGGCGGCGCAGTGATCGTGCCGGTCCTGTACGAAGTGTTCCGGGTGCTCGGCGTGCCCGAAGCGGTGCGCATGCAGCTCTGCGTCGGCACTTCGCTCGCCATCATCGTGCCGACCGCCATCCGGTCGTATCTGGCGCACCGCGCCAAGGGGCTCGTCGTGCCGGGGGTGATCCGGCTGTGGGCCTTGCCGGCGGTCATCGGGGTGGCTTGCGGCGCGGCGATTGCCGCCTTCGCGCCGGCCGTGGTGTTCAAAATCGCGTTCGTGGCGATCGCCGCCTTTATCGCCGTGAAATTCATGTTTGCTGGCGACCGCTGGAATATCGGCGACGAATTGCCCGGCCCGCTGCCGATGACCGGCTATGGCTTCGGCATCGGGCTCGCTGGCTCGCTGATGGGCATCAGCGGCGGCTCGCTGTCCAACATCGTGCTGACGCTTTACGGCAAATCGATCCACGAGGCGGTGGCGACGTCGGCGGGGCTCGGCGTGCCGATCACGATCGTCGGCACGGTCGGCTACATCTTGGCTGGCCTGCCGCACCAGGCGCTGTTGCCGCCGCTGTCGCTCGGCTTCGTGTCGCTGATCGGGCTCGTGGTCATGGCGCCGGTATCGGCCTTCACGGCGCCCTACGGCGCGCGGCTTGCGCACAAAATGTCGCGGCGCACGCTCGAGATCGCCTTCAGTATGTTTCTGATGCTGGTGTCGCTGCGGTTTCTGATCAGCCTGGTTTAGCAGGAGTTCATTCGTCATTTCGGGGCCGAGCCAACGGGTCCGGCCCGAAGTGGCCGGCCCGATGACAAGCTCCGCGGGGAACCCGGAATCCATAACCCCGGCGCTGAGCTTATGGATTCCGGACTCGCCGCTTTGCGGCGATCCGGAATGACGATTGGTGCATCCGCCTCACGGATAGCCGTGCAGCACCAAACGGTCGCCGCGGACCTCCCAGCTCTGCAGCCGGTTCAAAAAGCTCATGCCAAGCAGGCTTGTCTTCAGTGTGCCCGGCTGCGCCACCAACGCATCGATCGAATGCTCGACCAGGCTGCCGACGGCGACGCGGTCGAGCGTCACCGGCGCGGCGCGGGTGCGGCCGTTGGCGGTGTCGATATTGATGGTGTAATCAAGGACTTCGAGCGGCAGCCCGGCGGCGCGGGCGTCGTCGCGCGTGAGCACCACCGAGCTCGCGCCGGTATCGAGCACCATGGCGATACGCGCGCCGTTGATCTGGGCGATGATGGCGAAATCGCCGCCGCTCGTGCGCGCCACTGCGACGGTGCGTCCCTGCGATATGACGCGGCCGGGGATGAGTTCGGCGAGCACCCGGTCGGCCATCGCGTGCAGCTCGAAACGGAACGAGTAGCCCGCGACCAGGACGAGACCAACGACGACCCAGAGCAGCGCCGCAGTGACCGCTTGCGTGAAGCGCTCGCGGAACAGCATCAATACCGTGCCGGCGACAAAGACCAGGAGCGCGATCTTGTAGGTCAGCGATGAAAAATCCCGGTTCGACAACGGGCCGATCGTGCCGCCGTCGCCGTTGGCGAGCGCGATCAGGATCGCAATGGCAAGGCCCACGAGCACAAGCAGCAACAAACGTTGACGCACGGATCGGTCCCTTGCTGGCCGCGCAGAACGCGCGATGCGCTCGGCTAGCGCACAAATCGCTCGGAATCGCGGCACCATAAACGGCATCCGCAGACAGGAAAAGTCGGATCTGCTTAGGAGCTCAGCGGGTGCCGGACATTGTCCGCTTGCCGCGGCTTGGCGCTTCACCGGCATGGGAGGCGTTATTGGCGCGCGGCTGCAGCGGCGGTGCGCCGGCCGGAATCGGCGCCAGCGCCGCCATGACGCGTTCCGGCGGGAAGGTGACGATCACTTCGGTGCCGATGCGCAGCTTCGATTTCAGCGTGAACGTGCCGCCGTGCAGGTCGATCAAGTTCTTGGCGATCGGCAGGCCGAGCCCGGCGCCCTGTTCGGCGGACTTGATCGAGTTCGAGCCCTGACCGAACGAGGCCAGCACGATCGGGATTTCCTCCTCGGGAATGCCAGGTCCGGTGTCCTTGACGCTCATGTATTGGCCGCCGGAGGCGGTCCAGCCCACTTTGAGCCAGATCTCGCCGCCTTGCGGCGTGAACTTGATGGCGTTGGACAGAAGGTTGAGGCAGATCTGGCGCACGGCGCGCTCGTCGGCCCACAGCCGCGGCATGTTCGGCTCGAACATTTCGTGCAGCGTGATGCCGCGATTGCCGGCCCGCATCTTCAAAAGGTGATGGCAATCCTCGACCACGCGGGCGAGCGACACCGCTTCTTCGTTGAGCTCGTAGCGTCCGGCCTCGATCCGCGACAGGTCGAGAATTTCATTGATGAGATTGAGCAGATGCACGCCCGAACTATGGATGTCGCCAGCGTAGTCCTTGTACAGTGGCACCGCATGCGGGCCGAAAATCTCCGCCTTCATCACCTCGGAGAAGCCGAGAATGGCGTTAAGCGGCGTGCGCAGCTCATGGCTCATTTGTGCCAGGAACCGCGACTTGGCGATGTTGGCGGTCTCGGCGCGGCGGCGCGCCTCGTCGGAGATCGATTTCGACTGCTCGAGTTCGCCGATCAGCGATTCTTTTTCGGCGCGGGCCTCGAGCGTTGCCAAGGTGGTGGAATAGAGCCGATAGGCGAGCAGTGCGAAATAGCCCTCGGCGGCGAGCGCCATCACGGCGAGGATGTAATCGTGCAGGCTGTGCTTGAGCAGGAAATCGAGCGCGATCGCAATCGTCACCGGCAGCGTCAGCGCGAACACCGCGATCGGCAGGCTGGAGGCCAGCATGCTCGAGATCGCCACCACGAGCAGCATGACGAACAGCATGAACATGCCGGCCTGGTCGTCGACGCCGATCGGGTTGATGAGGATGAAGGTCCAGGCCATGCCGAAGAACAGATCGAGCATGAGAAAGCGCATGCGCCAGGAGCGCAGATCGGCGGTGCCCGGCGGCTCGGCGAGGAATTGCCGGCAGGCGCGGATGATGACGAGGTGGATCACAAGCGCGCCGGCGGTCCACACGCCGCAGACCAGCGCTCCGGTCCACAAGCCCGAGAGCAAGCCAATGGTGACGATCAGAAGCAAGATGGCCGGCGAAGCCGAGAGCCGGTTCTGCGCGAATTGGCGCAACAGCTCGTAGTCGAAGACCGGGCGCGTGCCGCTGGTCGAAGTCAGCCGGTCGCGGGCGTCGCGCACATGCCGAAAGGCAAGCCGGCGCTGCATCGGCGTTGCGGCGGCGGGAGCGGCCGGCGTCGCAGCATCGCGCGGTTCGCTAATCGTGGGCGGCATTGCGGTCGGTGGTTGCGGCAAATCGCGGCAAAAGTCGCGCAAATTCCTTAAGGCCTGGCTTAACCCTCAAGCCGGCTTGATGCCGGGTGCGCTGCACGCCGCGGCAACGATTTGTTAATCTTTCGGAGCGGCTTGGCAGCTCCGCTTCGCCGACGCACCTGACGCGCTGCTGGCCGATCCGCCGCGGCCGCGATAGGCTCAGTTGCTCAAGGCCATAGAGCGAGGCGAGGCGATGAAGCTTTACGATGGCGGCCGCGCGCCCAATCCGCGGCGGGTACGCATTTTTCTTGCCGAGAAGGGCATGACGGTCTCCACCGAGCAGATCGATCTCGGCAAATTGCAGCAGCGCTCGGCGGCCTATACGGCGATCAATCCGATGCAGCGGGTGCCGGCGCTGGTGCTTGACGACGGCACGGTCATCGCCGAGTCGATCGCTATCTGCCGCTACATTGAAGCATTGCACCCCGATCCGCCGTTGTTCGGCCGCGATGCGCTGGGCAGCGCGCTGATCGAGATGTGGAACCGGCGCGCCGAGCTGCACCTGCTCTTTCCGGTCGCGATGGTGTTTCAGCATCTGCACCCGGCGATGAAAATCATGGTCGACCCACA
>JASHPU010000150.1 GCA_030037885.1 Xanthobacteraceae bacterium
GTGGTTCCCTCCGCTGCCTCGCGGGGGGGGGAGGAAAATCATCATCGCGGCCGTACCACCGTATCGACCAGCGCCGGCTTACCGGCTTTCACCTGGGCGATGGCGCGGCGCAGCGACGGCGCGATGTCGGCGGGCTTTTCGATCGGGCCTTCGGCGTACCAGCCCATGCTTTTGGCCAGCGCGGCGAAATCGGGCGCCGGGCCGGCGATGTCCTGGGCGATGTGGGCGCGCTCGACCGGCGTGCCGCGATGCTGCGCGACGCGGATCTGGTGTTCCCAATCGTTGTAGTAGGCGCGGTTGTTGTACATGACGATGAGCATCGGGATGCTGTTTTTCGCCGCGGTCCACAGCGCGCCGGCGTCGAACAACAAATCGCCGTCGGGCTGAATGTCGACGACGAGGCGGCCGGTGCCGCGGTGGGCCAGCGCCACGCCGAGCGAGACGCCGATCTGCGTGCCGGTGCCGAGCGCCTGGCCGGGATGGCGGTACGGCTTGTCGAAATCCCAGAGCTTATAGACCCAGTCCTGCAGATTGCACGCGGTCAGCACCCAGTCCTCGGCCCTGATGACGTCCCATATTTCGCCGGCGAGTCGCGGCAGCGTGATCGGCAGGCCGTCCCAATCCGTCTTGGCCTCGTCGGCCCATGTCTTGAACAGCGCGTCGTGCTTGCCGGCAACAAGTTTACTGCGCTCGGCGACCTTCCTGGCCAGCGCCGGTTCTTTGACGATGCGCTCGCCGCATAGCCGCGTCAACTCGGGAATGGCGGTGAGCGTGTCGCCGAGCACGCGCAGGCTGCAGCTTGGCATGCGCGCGTAGTCCATCGACCATTTGCTTAAGTTGATCTCGCCGAAGCCGATCTCGATCATCTCGCAATGCGCCGGATAGTGCGGCACCACCTGACGCTTGGTGCGATCGTTGAAATGCGTCGACTTCTCCCAGTCGCGGGTGTCGAGCGAAAGAATCAGATCGGCGTCGCGGAAGATTTCCTTCTCGCAACTCAGATTGAGCTTGTGGCGGTTGGGGAAATTGAGCCGCGCATGCACGTCGAACACGGCGGCGCCGACGGTTTCGGCAAGCGCGACGAGATTGTCGAAGCCATCGGCGCTGCGCGCCACGTATTCGGCCATCAGCACCGGATATTCGGCGGCGAGGAGCCGGTCGGCGACTTCGGCCAACGCCAGCGGATCGGCCGCCATCGGCACCGGCACCTTGTTGTCGGAGGCCTTCGGCTGCGCCACGTCCCGCGTCAGCGGCTGCTCCTGCAGCCAGGCGTCGTAGCACATGTAGATCGGGCCCTGCGGCTCGGTCATCATCGCCGCATAGGCGCGGGCAAACGAATCCGGCACGCCCTCGATGCTGGACGGCTGATAATCCCATTTGACGTAATGGCGGAGCTGCTCGCCGTTGACGTTGGCGGTGTGAATCCAATCGATGAACGGCCGCCGCCGGCTTTCGTCCATTGGCCCGGTGGCGCCGATCACGAAAATCGGGCAGCGGTCGATATAGGCATAATAGATACCCATGGTGGCGTGCAGCATGCCGACCACGTCGTGCACGATCGCCGCCATCGGCTTGCCGGTCGCCTTGGCGTAACCATGCGCGATCTGCACGGCGATCTTCTCGTGCTGGCACAACAACAGCGGCGGCTCGTTGCCGCCGTAATTGACCAGCGAATCGTGCAGGCCGCGATAGGAGGCCCCGGGATTGAGCGCGATGTAGGGAAAGCCGTAATGCTTGATGAGGTCGACGATGACGTCGGATTGCCAGGCCTTTTTGGCGTAGCGCGATTGTGCCTCGGGTTTGGCGACGTCGTTCATTCGGTCGATCCTGCAATTGATCGCGGTTGAGCCGATCTGAAACTGGTCACTACTGTCCCCGTCATCCTGAGGCGCGAGCGAAGCGAGCCTCGAAGGATGCGGCCCCGGCGCCGCGGCCGTCGCCCTTCGAGGCTCGGCGCGGAGCTTGTCATCGGGCCGGCCGAAGGCCGAACCCATTGGCGCCGAGCCCCTCAGGGTGATGGATATGAGTCATCAGATTACATCGCCCCTGCCGCCGCGTGGATGGCGGCGCGGATGCGCTGATAAGTGCCGCAGCGGCAGATATTGGTGATCGTGGCGTCGATCTCCGCATCGGTCGGCCGCGGCTTGGCGCGCAAGAGCGCCACCACCGCCATGATCATGCCGGACTGGCAATAGCCGCATTGCGGCACGTCGTGGTCGAGCCAAGCCTGCTGCACCGGATGCAGCTTGCCGTTCACTGCCAGCGCCTCGATGGTGGCGATGGGGCGATTGCCGACCTCGCTGATGGGAACTTGGCATGACCGTGTCGCGACGCCGCCAAGATGCACCGTGCAGGCGCCGCATTGGCCGATGCCGCAGCCGTATTTGGTGCCGGTCAGGCCGATCGTGTCGCGCAGCACCCAAAGCAGCGGCGTGTCGGGTTCGACGTCCACCTGGTGCGATTGTCCGTTCACCGAAACAGCGATCATGCTCGGTCTCCGGCGCGTGGCTGGTCCACCGTCGTGTCTAGGAAATCGCATGGTCCAAGGTCAAGATACCTCACCGCAATCAAGCGAGAACCAGAAAACCGCGGGCGTGGGATTGGCGAGTTACGCCCGTTCTGAAATAATTTGACGCATGATCGAAGACGACGTGCGCGCCGCGGCGCTGTATGAGAATGCGTGAGTCCAACAGCGTGTCCCGGATGCGGTGCAGCGCGTAGCGCAGCGAAGCGTTGCACCGCTGGTGCGGGACCTTCGCAAATTCTGCGTTTGTAACGGTCCCGGGTCTGCAGCGCACCACTTCGTGCTGCGCCGCGCCCGGGAAACGGCGGGGGGATTATTTCACCCGCGCGATGTAATACGCCAGGTCGAGAATCTGCGGGTCGCTGATCGGGGCCACGACGTCGGCCATCGAGGCATCGTAGCCGTGGCGGGAATTGTCCTTATAGCCGCGTAGCGCTTTGACCAGATACTCCTCGCGCTGATCGGCGATGCGGGGGACATTGTCCTGGCCGGCGAAGGTCGGCGTGTGGCAGAAATTGCAGCGGTTCTGATCAACCAGTACGCGGGCCCGCGCCATGCGGGCGTCGTCGACCGGCCCGGAGGGCGGCTGCGGCGCCGGCAACTTGGCGATGATGTCGGCGAAGCTGCGCAGGTCGTCGTCGCTCAAGCCCTTGGCCATCTCGTTCATCGGGTCGGCGACGCGCATGCGCTCGCGGAACATGAGGAGCTGCACCGTGGTGTAGAACTTCTGCTGGGCGCCGAGCGAGGGCACGCCCTCGGTCTGCGATTGGCCGTTGGCGCCGTGGCAGGCGAGACAGACCGGCAAGCGCTGCTGCACCGTTTGCGCGGCGCTCGGCACCGCGGCAGCGCAGAGCAGCAGACAACAGACGAGAAGTCGGCGCACGTCTTCGCTCCTGCCGGACAATCAATTCGGCCGAGCGCGGCGCGCCGCCCTCGGCCGTCAGCGTTCGATGCTGCCGCATTCAGCGGGCGGCGGTCTTTTTGTTGCCGTAGCTGACGCGATACACGGCGCCGTTCCAATCGTCCGAGATCAGCATCGAGCCGTCCGGCATGTTCATCACGTCGACCGGCCGGCCGATGTAATTGTTGTTCTGCAGAAAGCCGGTGATGAACGGCTCGACCGATTTCACGCTGCCGTCCCGGTTGAGCCGGACCAGCGCGATGTCGCCGCCGAACTTGACGGTGCGGTTCCACGAGCCGTGCCGCGCGACGAAAATCTGGTCGCGATATTCGGCCGGGAACATGTGCCCGGTGTAGAACTTCATGCCGAGCGCCGCGGCGTGTGGGCCCATCAGCGCGACCGGAGGCACGTAGTCACTGCACTTGTGGCCCCAGCCGAAGTCGATGTCCGGAACGTTGCCCTGGTGACAGTACGGCTCGCCGAAATCCTCGCCGACCTTGGTGATGCGGTTGAGCTTGTCGTTGGGCAAATCTTCCGACAGCCAGTCGCGGCCGTTGTCAGTGAAGTACAGATCGTGGTTTCGCGGATTCCAATCGAAGCCGACGGTGTTGCGGATGCCGTAGGCGATCACCTCGGCGCCCGAGCCGTCGAGATTGATGCGGCGCAGCTGACCGTGGTTCTTGTCGTGCAGCACGTTGTTGCCGGGCTGGCCGACCTCGAAATAGAGCTTGTTGTCGGGTCCGATGGCGAGGTACTTCCAGCCGTGCGCCTCGTCCTTCGGCAGGTCGTTGTAGATCACGACCGGCTTTGGCGAGGCATTGATCTTGTCGTCGACGTTCTCGATCTTGGAGATCTGCGACAGCTCGGCGATATAGAGCGTGCCGTCCTTATAGGCGACGCCGTTCGGGCGATACAGGCCGGACACCAGGACGTGGACTTGCCGCTTTCCGTCCTTGTTGGTGATGGCGTAGACCTTATCCTGCAGCCGCGAGCCGACGAACACCGTGCCCTTGGGGCTGTACGCCATCGAGCGGGCATTCGGCATGCCGCTGGCGTAGAGCTCGATATGGAAACCCCTCGGCGCCTTGAGCTGCGCGACGGGTATCTTGTCGGCCGCGATGGCAAGCGGCGGTGACGGCACCGGCGCGAGCTTCGCGGCGGCGGGGTTGTCGGCCGGCCGGCCGATCAAAGGCGAGCCCGGCGGCAGGGCCTCGGGTTGCGCCGCCGCGGGTTGGGCGGCCGGCGGATTATTGGCCTGCTGCGCCAGCGCCGTTGTGCCGAGCAGAGCTAACGCGACGGCCACGAGGAGGCCGCCTGTCTTGCATCCCATCATGACTTCCTCCCACTTGCGGGAAGCCTCGTTCGGCTTCCTCGCCGCCATTGTGGGCGATTTTGCCGCACGCGCGCAATCGCCTATTCGCACGTCAGTGGGTGGCGCCGCCTTCGCCGTAGGTGATGCGGTAGACCGCGCCGTCGTAGTCGTCGGAGACCAGGAGCGACCCATCCTCCATCCTCCATCGGCGAACACAATCCCAACGCGATGGCGGCAGGGTTAACAGAGGCCGCAAGGCCAAATAGCCGAGCGCGCACGCACTCTCCCCTGGATTTGGTCGAATTTGAGCGGTTTTGCCGGGGCGGCGCAATTGGGATCGGCCGCCGCCGCGCGGGCGGGCGCACTCGGGCAGATTGCCACGCCTCCGGCGGCTCTCTTTTCACAGCCGGCAAACCAGGGCATTGTAGCGCTACACTCTCGTCAGGCGCGGCACGGGGCTTTGGCCACCGCGCCCGGCGATGACCGGTGCCGTCGAAGATCGTTCGCTTCATGGAGGAAACCCATGAGTCACAAACTGACCCGGCGCGGCGTCAATACCGGCCTCGGCGCCGCCTTGATTTCGCCGGCTCTCGCGGCGCGGCGCGCCTTGGCGCAAGGCGGCGAGCCGATCAAGATCGGCTTCTCCATGGCGCAGACCGGCTCGCTCGCCGGCGCCGGCCAGCAGGCGCTGCTCGGCGCCAAGATCTGGGAGGAGGATACTAACGCCAAAGGCGGCCTGCTCGGCCGGCCGGTCAAGCTCGTCTATTACGACGATCAGACCAATCCGTCGCTCGTGCCCCAGATCTACACCAAGCTGATGGACGTCGATAAATGCGACCTTGTCATGGGGCCTTACGGGACCAACATGGTGGCGCCGGCGCTGCCGGTCGTCATGCAAAAGGGCAAGGTTTTCATCGGTTTGTTTGCGCTGGATGTCAACGCGCAATTCCACTATTCGAAATATTTCGTGATGCTTCCGACCAGCGGCCCGCATCCGCGCGAAGTCCTCACTGAAGGCTTGTTCCAGGTCGCGGCGGCGCAAAATCCGAAACCGCAAACCGTTGCCATTGCGGCCGAGGACGCCGAGTTCTCGCACAATGCCGCCGACGGCGCCCGCGACAACGTCAAAAAGTTCGGCTTCAAGGTCGTTTACGACAAGAACTATCCGCCGTCGACGACCGACTTCTCGCCGATCATTCACGCCATCCAGGCCACCAACCCCGATCTCGTCGTCGTCTGCTCGTATCCCAACAGTTCGGTCGGCATGCTGCAATCTGCCACCGAGCTCGGCTTCAAACCGAAGATAATGGGCGGCGGCATGGTGGGACTGCAATACACCGCCATCAAGAGCAAGCTCAAATCCAAGCTGAACGGCATCGTCAATTACGAAAACTGGGTGCCGTCACCGAAATTGATGGCGCCGGCCGCAGGTTTCTTCAAGAAATACCAGGCGCGGGCACCGGGCTTGGGAATCGACCCGTTGGGTTACTACCTCGGCGGCTGGGGCTATGCCTATTTCCAGGTGCTGGCGCGGGCGATTGAAGCAACCAAGAGCATCGACGACGACAAGCTCGCCAACTACCTGCATGGCAATGCGTTCGATACCATCATGATTGACGGTGTCAGGTTCAGTAAGTACGGCGAATGGGTCAAGGCTCGGCAATTACAGGTGCAGTACCACGACATTACCGATGCCGCAGATCTCGAAACTTGGCGCGGCATGAGCTATCAGACGGTGCTCACACCGCCCGACATGAAGACCGGCGACGTGATCTATCCCTACGCCAACGCGGTGAAGGCTTAAGCTCGATCGAACATCATTGCCTAGTGGAGGAAACCATGAGTCACAAACTGACCCGGCGCGCCATCAATACCGGCATCGGCGCCGCTTTGATTTCGCCGGCTCTCGCCGGGCGCCGCGCCTTTGCGGCAGGCGAGCCGATCAAAATCGGCTTTTCCATGGCGCAGACCGGCGCGCTGGCCGGCGCCGGCCAGCAGGCACTGCTCGGCACCAAGATTTGGGAAGAAGACGTCAACGCCAAGGGCGGTCTGCTCGGCCGGCCGGTCAAGCTCGTCTATTACGATGACCAGACCAATCCGTCGCTCATACCCCAGATCTACACCAAGCTGATGGACGTCGATAAGTGCGATTTCGTCATCGGTCCCTATGGGACCAATATGGTGGCGCCGGCGCTGCCCGTCGTCATGCAAAGGGGCAAGGTGTTCATCGGCCTGTTCGCCCTCGATGCCAACGGCACGTTCCATTACCCGAAATACTTCTCGATGCTGCCGTCGGGACCGACGCCAAAGCAGTCGTTCACCGAAGGCTTCTTCGAAGTCGCCATGGCGCAGAATCCAAAGCCGCAGACGGTTGCGATCGCCGCCGAGGACGCCGAGTTTTCGCACAATGCCGCCGACGGCGCCCGCGACAACGTGAAAAAGTTCGGGCTCAAGATCGTCTACGACAAGAACTATCCGCCGTCGACGACCGACTTCTCGCCGATCATCCACGCCATCCAGGCCGCCAATCCCGATCTCGTCGTCATCTGCTCGTATCCCAACAGCTCGGTCGGCATGATCCAGTCCGCCAACGAGCTGGGGCTGAAGCCGAAGATGATGGGCGGCGGCATGGTCGGCTTGCAGTACACCGCCATCAAGAGCAAGCTGAAGTCCAAGCTCAACGGCATCATCAACTACGAGACCTGGGTGCCGTCGCCAAAATTGCTGGCGCCTGCCGCGGATTTCTTCAAGAAGTACCAAGCGCGCGCGCCGGGCCTCGGCATCGACCCGCTGGGCTATTATCTCGGCGGCTGGGGTTACGCCTACCTGCAGGTGCTGGCCGACGGCGTCATCGGCGCAAAGAGCATCAAGGACGATGCAGTCGCCGACTACCTGCGGACGCACACGTTCGACACTATCATGGCGTCCGGCATCAAGTTCGGCAAAAACGGCGAATGGACCAAGTCGGCGATGCTGCAGGTCCAGTATCACGGCATCACCGACGCCGCGAACCTGGATACTTGGCGGGGCATGAGCTACCAAACGGTGCTCATGCCGTCCGACCAGGAGACCGGCAGCGTCATTTTCCCGTATGCCAAGGCGTTGGGCTGACGCACCGGCAGTGCGCGGCGTGAACTGATTGGGGAGAACGACATCATGCTTCTCCCCACGTCGCTTGTCGGCTCCTACCCGCAACCGGAATGGCTGATCGACCGCGCCCGGCTGTCGAAGCAGGTGCCGCGGGTGCGCGCCGACGACCTGTGGCTGGTCGCGCCCGACAAGCTCGAAGCGGCCCAGGACGAGGCGACGATCCTCGCCATCCGCGACCAGGAGCGCGCCGGCCTCGACATCATCACCGACGGCGAGCAGCGGCGCGAGAGCTATTCGAATCGCTTCGCCACCGCGCTCGAAGGCATCGACGTCGAGCATCCGGGCACCACGATCAACCGCAGCGGCAAGCCGATCCCGGTACCGCGCATCGTCGGCCCGATCCGCCGCACTCGGCCGGTCGAACTGCGCGATCTGAAGGTGCTACGCGCCAATACCGACCATCCCATCAAGGCCACGGTGCCCGGCCCTTTCACCATGAGCAAGCAAGCGCAGGACGATTATTACGGCGACGAGGAAGCCGTAGCACTCGCCTATGCGGACGCGGTCAATGCCGAGATCAAGGATTTGTTCGCTGCCGGCGCCGACGTGGTGCAGATCGACGAGCCATGGATGCAGCAGCACCCGGAAAAAGCCCGGCAGTACGGGGTCAAGGTGCTCGACCGTGCGCTCGACGGCGTGCGCGGCACAGTGGCGGTGCATCTGTGCTTCGGCTACGCGGCCGTAGTGCACGACAAGCCGTCCGGCTATTCGTTCCTGCCGGAGCTCGACGGCTGCAAGGCGCAGCAGATTTCCGTCGAGGCAGCCCAGCCGAGGCTCGATCTCGCGGTCTTGCGGCAGCTGCCGTCGAAAACCATCATTTTGGGTGTGATCGACCTGGCCGACATGAACGTCGAAACACCACAGACCGTGGCCGAACGGATTCGGCGGGCGCTGGCCCACGTGCCGGCAGATCGGGTGGTGGTGGCGCCCGATTGCGGCATGAAATACCTGCCACGGCCGGTCGCCTTTGCTAAAATGCAGGCGATGGCCGAAGGCGCGGCCCTGGTGCGGCGCGAGATCGCGGGTTGATGAGACAAACAAGGAGATTGCCATGCCGTATGTGACCGAACAGACCCTGACCGACATCGCGCTCGAGCGCTGGCGCGACATTCCCGACCCGCGGCTGAAAGAAGTCATGACGTCGCTGGTCAAGCACCTGCACGCCTTCGTGCGTGATATCGAGCCGACGCAGGCCGAATGGGCCGCCGCGATCGACTTCCTCACCCGCACCGGGAAAATGAGCGACGACAAGCGCCAGGAGTTCATCCTGTTTTCCGACGTACTCGGCGTCAGCATGCTGGTCGACGCCATCAATCACCGCCAGTCAAGCGGCGCGACGCCGAGCACGGTGGAAGGGCCGTTCCACATCCCGGATGCTCCGGTCATGGGTAACGGCGCCAACATGGCGGCGAACGCACCCGGAATTGCCTGCTTCTGCATCGGCAAGGTGCGCGGGCTTGCCGGCGAGCCGGTCACGGGCGCTACGCTCGATCTCTGGCAGACCGACGGCGAAGGTTTTTACGAGGCGCAACGGCCTGGCATCGACGGCCCATGGATGCGCGGCATCTACCGCGCCCAGCCGGACGGCTCTTATCTGATCCGCACCGTGGCGCCGATCGCCTACACGATTCCGATGGATGGCACGGTCGGCGAGCTGATGAACCGCACCAACATGAGCCACATGCGGCCGGCGCACATTCATTTCGCCGTCAACGCGCCCGGCTACCATGGCCTCGTCACCCATCTGTTCCAGGCCGGCGACGAATGGATCAACGACGATGCGGTGTACGGCGTCAAGGAGCCGCTGATCGTCGACTTCAAGAAAATGCCGGCCGGCAGCAAGGCGCCAAGCGGCGAGCTTATGAACGCGCCGTTCTACGTGGTGAGCTACGACTTCGTGCTGGAGCGCAAGGCGCAAGCCGCGGCGGCGTAAATTTTCACTCTCCTCGTAGGGTGGGTTGAGCGAAGCGAAACCCACCGCGGGCGGCAGGCTGCACGATGGGTTTCGCTGCGCTCAACCCATCCTACGGTGAATTGCCTCGTTCCAGCGCCTTGCGATCCCATTGCGCCAGGTCGGCGGCCGCCGCGTATGTTTCCTGGAAAAAGCCAAGCAACAGCGCATCGGGATCGCCGGCCTGCCGTACCGCATCGTAAGGCAAGATGAACTGGCCGAGATTGCCGTCGTAGAACGCGCCGGCGGTCTCCAGCCGCGTGTCGCCGTAACCGGCAGGCTCCGGATAAGCATAGACGTAAAAGGCGGCGCGGCCGTAGCCGCCATTGCCCGGCCAGAAACCACAGCTCGACACTTCGTGCGAATAGGCTTCCGCCATCGCCCAATCGGGGACGTTCGGCGTGTGGCCCTTGGGCGGTGGTGCGGTGCGGCCGGAAAAGCGCGTCACCGCGAGATCGAAGCTGCCCCAGAAAAAGTGCACCGGGCTCGCCTTGCCGATGAAGCGGACGCGAAATGCGTTCATTACGCGGTTGGCTTGCACCAGCGCCTGATGGAAACGGCGCACATAGGCGGCATCGTATTGCGCATGGGTGCGATCCGCTTCGAACCCCACGCAGTCCGGGAGCTCGCACGGCATGGTCCAAATGCGCACGTCGATACCGAGCCGGCGCAATCGCTCCATGAACTCGGCATAGAAATCAGCGACCGCCATCGGGCCGAGCGCCAAGCACTGGCGCTGTCCGTCGCTTCCGGCGATCCGCAGCTCGTGGTCGACAAAATCGAAAACCATGTCGAACGAGCGGCCATGATAGTGGTTTGATGGCGCGACGAAGCCGCGCGAGGTGACGTAAAACGTCACGTTCCACCAGTGATTAATGAGCGGTGTCGTCGCCATGCGCACCTTGCCGACGATCTGCGTCCACAGGTGCAGCGTGTCGCAGGTCTTGCTCCACGCTGCCAACGGCAGGTTGGGCCATTGCGGGTTTTCGGTCATGGCAAGATTCTACAATTCGCTCCCGCTCCGCTACGCCCTGACGGCATCAAGACCTGCTTGTTCATCACGCGCGTCTTGTTCTGCTGTCAGGCGCAATGCTTATATTGCTCAGGAATTCGAGGCCGCCATCCTACCATGCAGGCAGACCCCGGCTCAAACCTGCTGCGCAGCTGGATCGCGCGCGCTGCGGCGCGCGCGCCCGACAAGCCGTGGGTGATCGCCGCCGAGGATGGCCGCTCGGTCAGCTACGCCGAATTGCGCGATGCGGTCGGCCGCTTCGCCGCGCTCTTACGCGCACGCGGCATCGGCCGCAACGATCGGGTCGCGCTTCTTGCCAATAACGCGATCGAACATCTGCTTTGCTATTTCGGCGTCATGGCCGCCGGCGCCACGATCTGCACCGTGCACGTCGAGATGAACCGCAATCAGCTCGGCAATATTTTCGAGCGGCTCAAGCCGCGGCTGATTTTCTATCAGGATGGCCTGGGGCTTGACGATTTGCTGGCCGCCGCGCCGGCGCCGCATCTGCCGCTCGGCCGCTGGGGCGAGGGCGAGAGCGACACGGTGTTCGGCGAACTGGCGCGCCACGCGCCAATCTCCGTTTCCCCTGCCCCGCTTGCGGGGGAGGGTGGGGAGGGGGCCAGCCCAGACGACGACGCCGTCATCCTGTTCACCTCCGGCACCAGCGCCAAGCCGAAGGGCGTGGTGCTGAACTTTCGCGAATACCTTTTGAACATCGATCCGCTCGCCGAAAGTTTTGCCATGACGGCGGACGACCGGCTGTACGATTTCCGCCCGTTCTCGTGGGCCTCGGCGCAGCTTCTCGGCGCGCTCGCCGTGGTCAAATGCGGCGCCACCTTGGTGCTGGCCGAAAAATTTTCGGCGAGCCGCTACTTCGCCCATCTGCGCGAGCACGCGGTGACCATCGCGGCAGGCAACCCTACAGTCATCAATATTCTGCTTAATGTCGAGCAGCATGCGCATCGCGATAATTTGCCCAAGCTTCGCTTCGTCACGTCGAGCTCGGCGCCGCTGTTGCTCGAAGAATGGAAGCGCTTCGAGCAGAAATTCGGCATTCCGGTCGCCCAAGGCTGCGGCGCCAGCGAGGTGAGCTGGTTCTCGGCGATACCGGGCGAACAGCGTCGCCTCGGCACTGTCGGCCGGCCGTTCGCCTATCATGACGTCGCGGTGGTCGACGCCGACGGCCGCCGCCTGCCGCCCGGCGAAACCGGCTATGTCGAAGTCGGCGGCATTGCGGATCACGCGTTCCGCTATCTGGGCGAGGACGGCGAAATCAAAATCCACAGCCGCGGCCGCTTCCGCACCGGTGATCTCGGCTGTTTCGACGCCGACGGTTTTTTGACGCTGTGCGGCCGCGAGAAGGAGCTGATCATCCGCGGCGGCGCCAAAATTTCACCGCTCGAGATCGACTCGTGCCTGATGCAGCACTCAGACGTGATCGAAGCCGCCACAATCGGCGTGCCCGACCCGATCTACGGCGAGGAAGTCGTCAGCTACGTGGTGACGCGCCCCGGCGCCAACGCCGATGCCGACGCGCTCCTGCGCTATTGCGGCGCCACCCTGCCCGCCTTCAAAGCGCCCAAGCGCATCCTCCTCGCCGACGCGCTGCCCAAGACCGAGCGCGGCAAGCTCGATCGCAAGGCGTTGGTGGAGAGGTGGCGGGACTCCCTCTGCTTGCTTGCGGGGGGGGGGAAGGATAGGGCCACGACCTGACGTTTCTGGCAACATCCCCGCGCAGCACGTCGGCTTTCGGAGCGTTCGTGCGTATGCAGCGGGGGTAGCGGTGCATTTCGAAGTGACCCCGCGGCCGCCAACAACAAAAACCTCCCAGCGAATGGGCGAGGACATGTTTGCATTAGCACCTCCGAGAGTCCTGAACCTGTGGCTTTTGCGCAACAGTAAGTTGATTTTGCCAGATTTTCAAACAATACTCTTGCGCACGTGACGCGTGTGAGATTAGATCAGCACAAGGCTTGCGGGGCTGCAATCCTAAAAATGATGCGGCGCTTTGTTGGTACCCGGCTAGGCTTATCAAAGCCGGGATGGGGGTAATATGTTGGTCCGCGTCTTCGTAGGCGTGCTCTGCGCTTGTGCTCTGTCCGGATGCGCGTCGGTTGTACCCTTTATCATTCCGCAAGATGAGCACGGTGGCCCAACGGTCGCCAATGTGGTTGCCAAGATAGAATGCGAAATCGCCGAGGCGCGCGACGATCCCGAGAACAGCAATCCGCAGTTTATCGCTACGCTGCATTCTCTTGGCCTTGCCGATTTCAGCCAATGGGCTGCCAGCGCGACAGTCTCACTGACAGTAAGCGATACAGAAGGTTTGAGCCCTAACGCAGGGTTGTCATTGACATACATCGAGCCCTTCAAGCTCGCGGGACAAAGTTTCACTTTCGGCGGCAACGCCCTGCTGTACCAACAACGCCAGCGAGTCTTTACGCAAACCTACACAATCAAGATCGGCAATATTCCGCACGAAACATGTGCCGACCTTAGGGCGTGGAATGCCTTTAATTTGGAAGGTGATTTGGGGCTGAAGGATCAAATATATATTGGTCTTCACACGTTCCCCAGAGCGGCGAGCAAAGATGTCGCTCCGGCCAGATACATTCCAACGCAGACCGGCCAAACTAGCCCAGATAGCTTTGGAGGCACGGTTTCATTTGACGTATTCAAGGGCATTACTAGCCTTGGTCCGACCTGGACGATCACGAATTTCAAAGGCCTCGGCGGCGGTGTAGGGTATCAGCGCGACGATCTCGATAAGCTCGTTATCTCCTTTGCCCCTGCGTCCTATCAGCCACCCAAAAAAAACGAAAAGGTTGCAAAGTTCAACGCAAGACGAGCCGCGGCAACAACAGATGCTGTTGACGCTGCCCGTATTGCCAATTCGCAGCTTATCAACACGAGCGCCATTCAGCAGCTTGGGCAGATTTTGAGTGCACATTAGAAGAAAGGTTGATGGACCTTTAACGCGTAACGGCGAATGTCGTCGCAGAGTGAAGTGGTCATGGTCGCTAATAATAGAGGTCGAAATGAACAAAAGTCTAGCTCAAGACTTTACGTCGCTTTGAAGGATGTTGTGTTCTTGGCACTGAGACGTGGTCTACGTTAAACGAGGTTACATTGGTGCGGGTACGATTTGTCGGGCACATGGAAGGGCTTCGCGTCATAAACCGCTCGCCGCCATCTCTGCATCCTCCAGTATTGGCAACACAAGCATACAAGGGCCTCGTCGGAAATATACTGTCCGGCGCTGCGGCGGAGCGAAGTCGTTTCCGGGCAAAGGCTCCGCCCGCCGCCGCGAGTCCCGCATCGGTCAGCGTTGCGCTCTCCACGGTCTCGCTTAGCTCAAACTTCGATGCATACATTGATATTAGTTATCGCGGTGCTCACTCTAATTTTTCAGTCCAGCTCATGGTGGACTCTGGTGATTCAACACTGATTGTGCCGAGCTTCAGTGATATCGCGAGCCTTCCAGATTTCGCCAAGAACTACACGGTTTTGCAATATGAGGTAAAAGAGCCGTGGGGTTGCCCGGCGTGCATCGTGCGGGGGCCAATAGAGATTCTGCTGAACAATGGTGTTCATGAAATTCCAAGCTGTGATTTCTATGCCTGTTTAGGTCCCAACGACAGCGGCGAACTGACTGCAAATTTTGGCGCTGACCGCGTAGATCCTTGGTGTGTAGCCGACTGTCATGGACTACAGGCACCTCTTTCCTATGACGGGAGAATGGGGCGCGCGGGCTGGTAATCCGTGAATGCCATTTTTCGTTCGTTCAACGAAAAGTGCTCAGTAATGCGGGAACGGAAATTACCATCACGATGCGTGCCGATCCGTACAATTCGTAGTTTGGCTTCTTGATGGCCGCAGCGTTCTCCCTCTTCGTAAAAGAAATAAATTCCGTTGCGTGGTAGTGTCGCTACATCGAAAGGATATGAGAATAGTGGAAGCGTATCAAGGCGCCGATGCAACCGCTCGCAGAGAGCGGCACTCACGTCGTTCATGCAATGCAACTAAGGTGCGTCATGGGTTTTATGCGGTTTTTCAACACGCTCCGGCCCAGAAGACGAGCGTATAGCGGGTGAAATCTGCCGGGGTTATGGTAGAAACAAATCTCGGAATACCTAGCTAGCTTCTCGTCAAAATTCCGAACCAACTCCAAAAACTCATGCTCGTTCACTTTGTTTGGGTCCTTCTCGTACCACTTAT
This sequence comes from Xanthobacteraceae bacterium, assembly GCA_030037885.1. Taxonomy (GTDB): domain Bacteria; phylum Pseudomonadota; class Alphaproteobacteria; order Rhizobiales; family Xanthobacteraceae; genus BOG-931. Next base: position 15,072 of record JASHPU010000150.1, read on the forward strand.
GCCTAACGTCAGGAAACCACACGCCGTACTTATCTGAGAATATCGCCCAACAGACTCTCCTCGCCTTGCATCGCTCCATAAATCTCTTCGTAGGTGTAGCGGTATAGAGCAAGTCTGGGGAAACCGCTTCTCCACTTTCTCTGTAGTGGCCGTCTTTCTTATGCGAGCAGTGTGTAACGTATATCCGTGTCATTTGAACCGATGCCTTGCATCTCTTGCGCGCGGTGCCTTTGGGTTCGTGGGGCATTATCGGTCCTCCCAGGTCTTGATGCTTAGTAGCGGAGCGACAAAATCCGCCCACAGAAGATAGCCGCCCAAGGATACCAACACATCACCGGCGACAACGAAGCGAGAATAGATAATGCCGGCCAGCAGTAGTTCAGCGGTCAAAAGATACACACCGCCGAGGACCATGGCGGTCGAGACGACCAACAGCAGCAGCAGCTTGCGCATACTCAATTACAGCATGGGCGCTTGTTGCAAGGCAGCAATTTCCGAGCGGCAAGCGTCACGGTGGGTCAATCGCAACACACGTCCACCGCATTAGGTCTGTTGTACTCCGAAAGCCGACATGACACGCCGGTCCCAGGTGGCCGATTTTGGCGCCCCGTGCTGCGGGGTGTTGCCAGAAGCGTCAGCTCGTGGCCCATCTTTCAACCTCCCTGCTTGCCGGGAGAGGGTCGGGTTAGTGGTGCAGTTCCGCCGATGCCCGCTCGACTGAAGCTATTTAGATGATCCGCCGATCGGCAGCGCGCGCACGCGTATTCGCGTTTGCTCGAACACGACGACACTGCCTCGGCGCTGCGCGCCAGCGCGAACGAGAATTACCGCCCCGTCCGCGCCAGCGAGTGCACCCAGCCGGCCATGCGCTTCTTGGCGTTGGCGATGTCGTCCTTGGAGAAAAAGTCCTCGGGCTTGACCTTGTCGACCGGATAGACCGGGCGAAGGAAATCGCTCTCGTACGCAAACGGAACAGTGGCGTCGATGCCCATGCCGCCTTCGAACCGGGTGTTCGACGCGGTCCATTGCCGCTCGCCCGCGGTCATGCGCTCGGCCGGCATGAAGGTTTGGCCGCGGCCGCCGGGGATCGGGTTCAAGATGTCGGTCCGCGGGTTCACCCGCGTGGTCAGGCACCACATGACGTCGTCCATCGAATAGGGATCGACATCCTCCGAGACCGCGATGGCGAGCCGCATGCCCTGCGAGCACGACAGGATCGCGGCCATAAAGTTGCGCTGCCAGCCTTCGTCGATCTGGTGGCGCTTCTTGACCTGGATGATGCAGCCGCCCCAATCGGTCATGCAGTACGGGATCACCACGTTCTGCACGATGCCGGGCTGCAGCCGGTTGCACAGCTCGTAGATCGCCGCCTCGCGCACCGTGGTGTCGATGTTGTGGTCGTCGAGCATGTGGACGCCGAGCGCGAAGATGATCGGCTTTTCCTCCGGCTTGCGCATGGTGACGGCGGTGACGTGAAAGGTCGGCGCCTTGTAGGACTTGCCCATGTAGCCGGCCCATTCCGGATGGAAGTGGTAGCGGCCCTGCACGCCGGCGTCCTCGGCCTCCTTGGTCTCGAAGCGGCGGTCGCGCGGATTGACGTAGCCTTCCAGCACCATTTCGCAGTCGGCGAGCGCCATGGCGTTCACGGTGCGCGCCTTGACCAGGCGGATCGGCGCGCCCTGCACCGCCGACGCGATGCCGATCTCGTCGCAGCCCATCGGCAGCACGGCGTAATCGAAGCCGGCGCCGGCCAAGAGCGTGCAGGCCGGCGGCACGCCGAAGCACACGGTGATCGGCACCGGCTCGTTCTCTTTGTAATACTTGTTGACCACCTGCCACATGTGCGAGCCGGGCGAGATCTGGAACGTCCCGACATTGCCCCAGCGGAAGTTCATGCGGTTGTAGCCGAGGTCGGAGCCGCCATCGAATTGCGGGCCGGTGACGCAACGGATGCCCGAGCCGACGGTCAGCTCCGGCTCGTAGGTGGTGTGGCGGATCGGCACCAGCCATGTGTTGACGTCGTCCGGCTTCTCGACGACGTATTCCTGGCACGGCGCCTCATCCTGCAAAATCTCGACCGGCTCGAGCGGATGCGACAGCGCGTGCGCGAGTTTTTTCACCCGGTCGGCGTCGCTCGACCAGCCGAACATGCGGTTGATCACCGCCATGTCGCCGAACAGGTTGGTGATGACGCGATGGTTCGGCTTGCCCTTGACGTTGTTGAACAGCACCGGGCAGCCGCCGTCCATGTGCTTCTGCAGCCCGGTGATCTGCAGGTCCGGATCGACCACCTTGTCGGTCTCGATCAGCTCGCCGTTTGAGCGCAGCCATTGCAAGGTCGAGCGCAGGTCGAAGGCCTGGTTCGGCGTCGCGGCATCTTGTTGTTGCTTGCGGACCGGCTGTTGCACTGTCGACGTTCCCATCGCATAGATTTCCAAGCAATTATCCGCCCGCTGAACTGGCGCTGTCAACGCCGATGCCGGCACGGCAATTCTCATGGCAATGCTTGCAATCATCCGATGATGATTTTAGGTCGATCTACTTGCTCGTCATTGCGAGCGAAGCGGAGCTTGTCATCGGGCCGGCCACTTCGGGCCGGACCCGTTGGCTCCTCGCAATGACGACATACTGAATCAACTTAGCTTCATCAGGCGCTGGCTCACAAGCCGAGGTAAGCCGCTAAATCTCTGATCGGCCGGTCGAGATGCAGCGCGCGCAAGCCGCCGGCAATGGCGCCGCGCAGCGGGCGCGGAATGAAGGCGAGCGTCGGCGCGAGACCGGCCTGCCGGGTGGCGGCCCATGCGGCCGCCGCGTCGTAGGTCACCCGATGCACCGTGACGCTGCGCTGCGCCAGATCGAGGATCATGTAACTCGCCCGCTTGTCCTTGCTGCGCGGCTGTCCGACGCTACCAGGATTGATCAGATAGTAAGCGTCGCCGTGCAGCTTGATCGTTTGCTCGCGCCGCGGCGCGGGCCCGCCGCCACCGCCGCGAAATTCGTAGATGCCCACCTGATGCGTATGGCCGAACGCGCCGATGTGCGCTTGCGACGGGTCGGCGATCAGCGCGTGAAAACTTTGCAGCCGCCGCTCATCACTGTCGAGGCGCACGGTCGCGCATTCGCTCTGCGGGTGCAGCGCGCCGTGCACGGCGACGAGCCCGCCCTCGACATGGGCCTTCAGCGGCAGGCCGGCCAGGAATAGAAGATCATCCCAGGACAGATGGCGGTGCGTCCACGCAATGGCGCGCGCGGCAGTCGCGGGAAAATTTTTGGTCGGCATGCGGCCGCAGACCGCGAGATCGTGATTGCCGGCGACGCACAGCGCATTCGCCGCGCGGATGAGGGCGATACACTCGGCCGGCTTGGCGTTATAGCCGACGATATCGCCAAGGCAGACGATGCGGTCCACGCCGCGCGCGGCGATGTCGGCGAGCGTCGCCTGCAATGCCTCGAGATTGGCGTGGACGTCGGAAATGAGCGCGAGCCTCACGGCGCGCTCCAGTCCGGTTCATCTGCCGGCGCCGCAATGCGTCGGCCGAGCAAGCGGCGCAGTGTCGCGCGCGCAAGCGGCAGCGGATCGTCCCACGACAAGCTCGATTTGGCCTCGCAGCGCCAAGTCCACATGAGCCAATCGGCGAGCGGCACGCCCATGGCGCGGGCGGCGGGAAAGTCCTTCCAGGCGCGGCACCAGCGTACCCCGGGTCGCGCCGGTCGAATTGGCGGCCGCGGTGTTGCGGTCAGATCGGCATAGACGAGTGCCGGAACGTTGAGCCCGGCGAGTGCGGCCGGATGATGCCACAGCGTGAAGCGCGGGTTGATCTCCAACAGGTGCAGCGTGCCCGCGGCGTCGCGCTTGAAATCGAACTTGGCGACGCCGGTGAGCCCGAGGCGTTCGGCGATGGCGCGGCCTTGTCGGCGCACGGCGTCGTCGTCGGTAATCTCGAGCGCCGTGGTGTGGCCGAAGGCCGGCGGCCAGGTGCGAATCTTTCGGCCGGTGAATTCGGCGGTGATGCTGCCGCCTTGATCGACGTAACAATGATAGCTTTCGATTTGCGTCTCGGCGCCTGGGATCAGCTGTTGCGCAAGAAGCTCGACGTCGAGCGCGACGAGCTGCGGCCATAGCGCGCGCAGCGCCTGCGGGCTCTCGGCCGCAAACGCCTTATGCAAGCCGGCATTGTCGTTCCAGCGCGCCAGCCGCGTCAGCGGTTTGAGAATGATCGGGAACCGCAGCTCCAGCTTATCGGGATCCTGTGCCGCCGGATGGAAACGGTGCGCCGGCGGCACCGGCAGGCCGCAGCGCTCGGCCAATGCCTGAAAGCGCGCCTTGTCGACCAAATTCTCGACGAGTTCGGCATCGGCGATGACGAAGCGGAACGCCGGCGCCAATCGGTCGCGGTACCGCGAGATCATCAAGAGCTGCGGGTCTTCCTCGTAGAACAAGACCGGCGGAGCCGGCTGCGCTCGCGCAAAGGCCACGAGCTTGTCTAGAAGTCCTTCGACGTTTTCGGAAAATTCGGGCCATGGCAGGCGCGCTTGCGCATGGCGCGAATAAAGCGCCGGCGAACCGGCGCGAGCGACGACCGCGCAACCGATGCCGGCCGCCGCGATCGGGCGCAGCAGGTCCATGTCGCCCATGACGCAGGCGAGCGGCGGCACGCTCGCCGGCGCCAACGGCGACGTGCCATGCACGAGCGGCCCGAGCCGGGCCCGCGCATGCGACACCATTCGCCATGCCCACGGCGTTTGTTTGATGAAGCGCTTGAGTGGGCGCAGCAGCGCTGCGCGACAGAATGCCGGCCAGCCGCGGTACGTTGCGACGGTGCGATAATCCCACAGCGTGATGGCGCTGTCGGACCATTCGCGCTTATACGGCTCGTCGCCTATGGTGAAATCGAAGCGCCGCAAGCCGCGGCCGATGGCATGGGCGAGCAGCTCGCGCAGATGCAGCGCACCGGGTCCGTAACGCGAGAGCTCGCCGTCGTCGTAGCTGGCGAGCATGTGATAATAGGCGCCGCCGAACGTAAGGCCGAGATTGGCCGCCGCGCAGTGCTCGCCGATCTGAACGCGGCTGACGTGGACGAGATCGCGCGTCGCCGGATTGCGAGCGACGTCGAGGAAAAATTCGCGCCAGCCCGGCCGCGCAAACATGTCGGCAATGCCCCTGTGCGCAAACTGCCGGCTCTTCTGCTGCATCAGGATTTGCAGCGTGTGCGTAACGGCCGCCGCATCCGTGTCGGTGACGAAGTCGATGGCGCCGAACTCCGACAAATGCTTGCGCTTGGTGCGGTCGCGCCGCCGCGTCGCCGACGAACGCTTGTCGGCGTAAAATTGCTTCCAGTCGCTGCCCAGCTCGGTCGCATAAGCACCGCTTGGATTGGCCGCCGTCGCGAGTTGGCAGAACGGATTGAGCGCGGCGCCGACCTGCGGCGGCATCTTTTCCAGTTCGATCCAATCGTAGCGCAACGCCGCTTCACGCTGGATGCGCGCCCGCAGCTCGCGCCATGCGGCAAGAAAGCTTTCGGCGGTCACTGCTTGCGAGAAATTCCTGGCGAGAAGCGGCGCGTTGTAGTCGTTCAGGTCCTGACCGAGCCAGCATAGCCGTCGTGATGCGTATGAAGGCTCGACTGCAAGCGGCAGCAAGAATGCCGGCTCACCGTCGGCAAACGCCGCAACCGCGATGACCGGACGCGCGCGGTCGCGCACGCCGATGTGGCGTTGCCATGCGGCAAGCCATTCGAAGCTCTGATACGGCGTGCAATCGGCCACACGCTCGAAACTGCGCCATAGCGTTTCGACGGAGTCGAACCCGTCATGGATCGACAGATCGAGCGGCGCCGGCGCGTTGCGCGCCAGATCCGTGCGACGTGCGGCCGCATCGGCGCCGGCGTCGAACGCCAGAGCCGCGTTCCGCGGGGCCGTCAATGGTGTGGCGCCGGTCACGCAATCCGCTGCAATGGATCATGTCCAAACCGACGTGATAGGAGATAATCGCTAAGAGGGGATGCTTGGCCGCGGCGGGCTTTGCCATAAGGTTAAATTTTGCTGAATAAAAACATTACTCTTTTGTAAAGCGGCACGGAGCCGTTCCCGCACGCCGTGCTCTTCGGGCAACAGCGCTTACGTCTTTTCCACAAATGGAACTTTGTTCCACACCCGCAGCTTGCCGACTCTTCTTGATTCGCCATACTGCCAAATGGGGAAAAGGGGAGGGGCACGATGCGGCCCGTGCGCGCGGTCGGCGGCTCGGCATGGAGCGGCGTGGCTATCATCTTGTCCATCGGCGCCACGCTCGCGGCACCAAACACCACGATCAGCGCACTCGACAAGTCCGGCGCGCTCGACAGCAGCGACCAATGCGCGGCGCAGCCGAGCTGTATCGAGGGCTATCTGTGGTCGGTGTACGCGCGCACGCCGAAAATCGACACCGTCAAGGTGCCTGAACTGCGCAAAGTGAAGATCAAGCGCAAAGGAAAAGTCAGGATCGTTAGCAAAACTTTCACGACGTACGTCACCGAAGATTTTGCCTGGAAAGATCCGGCAGCCGCGGCGCACGCCGGCATGGCGATGATCGATTACGTGATCGGCGGCATGGACCGCGCGTTCCGGCTGACGCTTTATCACGCGCTGCGCGCCATGGACGCCGCGGGCCTCGAACCCGGCATCACCAGCGCGTTCCGCGACGACTATCGGCAGACGCTCGCCGCGGGTCAAAAGGCGCGGGCCGACAATTCGTATCACGGCGGCAGCCGCCACGGCGGTTACGGCCACGGCCTTGCGGTCGATCTGGTCAGCATCAAAGGCGAAACGCGCGCCGAACGCTGGGCGTCAAGCGAACAATTGTGGAAGTGGATCGACGTGCACGGCAAGGATTTCGGCATCGGCCGGCCCTACCTCGATCGCGACGCGCCCCATGTCGGGCCGATCGATGGCAAGGAATATATGTCCCACCGCGGCGGAGCGAACACCCAGCAAGCCGCGCTGAACAAACAACGCCATATTGCGCTGAGCAAAAAACGCCACCGCCTCGCGCACCACAACGGCCACGGCCTCGCTTGGCACAAGCACCATCATTTCGCCTTGCACAAAAGTCGCCACGAAGGCAAACGAGCCTAAACGGCGGGATACGGCAGGGCCCGAATTGGCGCTGGCTGAACTCTCATGCGCGGAATGAATAGCGCTGGTACAGCTGGGTAGATTCGAACTACCGACCTCCTGATCCACAGTCAGGCGCTCTAACCAACTGAGCTACAGCTGCACGGCTTCCGCGCGGCGGAAACGCCCGCAACCTATGAGCAGGGCTCGGCTTTGGCAAGACGGCCCGCCGTCGTGCTGCGCCGGTCAAACAGCAAAAGCCCGGGTCGGGCCCGGGCTTTCCCCTCGTTGCGCGCAGATCGGCCGCGTCAGGCGACCTTGCTGAACGCCTTGTTGACGCCGTTCTTGATCGGCTCGGCCGTCTCGGTCGCGACCCTCTGGGCCAGCGTGCTCAATTCCTTGCTCTGCTGGGCGAAGGCCTCGAACTGCTTGCGCGCATGCGCGCTCGACAGCTCGATCACTTCCGACAACGTCTTCGCGGTGATCAGCTCGCCGGCAAAGTCGAATGCCGCATTGGTGTTGGTGCGCGCCGCCTCGATCGCCTTCAGGCCGTAATCGGACGCGCCCCTGGTGGCGGTCGAATAAGTGGTTTCCAGCACGTCGGTAGCCTCCTCGGCGACCGCCTTCATCTTCTCGTAGGTGTCCTTGGCCTGGGCGACGCCGCGCTCGGCAAGTTCGCGGAACGCTGCGGGCATCTCGACCTTCGGAATCTCGAATTTCGGAATTTCGAACTTGGGCATCTCGAACGCGCTTGTTGCGGGCTTGCTCTTCGACTTGGGGGGAGTTGCAGTTGTGGCTTCCGCCATGACAGGTGTCCTTAAGTTTGTCGTTGCTCTTGCTTTACCTTTGGGCTGTGCACTGGATTTTCGCTTGGCCTCACCGCCCGTCGCACGAGGCCGGCCGCATTGCGAAGCCCATTGCCGAACGCGCCATACTGCCAAGGCCTGGGCTTTCCTGTGGCACTGATATAGCACGAATTTGGTGCGATGCAATAGAAAAATATTGCGATGCACAAAAATGTCATAATGACTTGGCGCGGCTCGGCTTTTTTCGCCGAGCAGCCGACCCTCGGGAACCTCAGGGGGCAACGTTCAGGATTTGGACAGTGGGGAATTCACCATCATTTTGGCGGCACTTTGGCCGAGCTCATGGACCTGGGCGGACAAAGCCTGCATCTGCCGGCCCAAATACTCCGTCTGCAGGCCCATGACCTCGCCGGCGTTCTTGGCGCGCATCAGCTTCTGGGCGAAATCGAACGTCGCTGCGACATTTTGCTCGGCGTAGTGCATCGACTTCTGCGCGAGCTCGCTGGCGCCGTCATGCGCTGCCTCGGCGCGGCCCTGCATCTGGCCGACCGCCTGATTGGCCGCGTCGATGAAGCCCTCGACGGCCTTGCGCGCCTGCACGACGCTCTGCTCGGCGAACGTGCGGAGCTGGTCGGGAATGGCGAATTGCTCGAATGGATCGTTGGCCATGGTCGTTTCTCCGGAAATGGCGAGCGGATGATCGTCGTGCGAGAGCGGCGGTAGCACGAAGAAAGGCGCGTCGAGCAACAATCCGGACGCCATGGTTTATCGCGCCATGCCGGCGCCGGCAGGTTTTGTACGCCCATGGACGCCGCACGGCGCCCGCATTATTAAGAATCCCTTAGGCAACGAGTTCCGTCGCATGCGCCCCATCGAGACCGAGCTCGCCCTCCTGCATGTCCCGCAGCTCGCGGCTTCGGCGACGAGCGCCAAGCCGGCTTGGCTATGGAACAGCGACGGATCGCGCCTGATCTGGGCGAACGCGGTCGGTGCGGCGATTTTCGGCGCCGCAAATGTCGCCGCGGCAGCCCGGCTGGAATTCGGCACCGACAGCGCAGCCGCAACGCAAGTTGCGCGATTGGCCACGAGCCTTCGGCCCGTAGGGCAGGAGCGGCTCGAACGGCTGCGCGGCTTCGGCGCCCGTTTCGGCGCGCTGACCTGCATCTGCTCGCGCATCGGTTTGTTCGACGGTTCGGCCGCGATCCTCATTGCGGCGGCCGAGCCGGCCGGCCCGGCCTTGCCGCTGGCAGAACGCGCGCGGCGGCTTTTTGCCGATGATGCCGCACTCGCGGTGTTTGCACCGGACGGCACGCTTCTGCACGCCGGATCAGGCGCTCTGGCCCAACTCGGCGGTGCCACGAGCTTTTCGGCGCTCGGTATCGACGCCGTGGCGGATGCGGCCCTCGCCTCGGGTCATGCCAGGGGCACTGTGCACTTGAGGCAGCGCAGTGCCGAAGTGACGGTATTTCGCTTGGGCGAAGGCGAGTCGCGCGTGCTTGTGCTGACGTTGCCAGCAGCAGAGCCGCGCGCCGAGGCTACGCCGGCCGCGCCAGATGTTGCGGCGATTGCGGCCGACGTCGAGGCGCCGGCGGTTGCGGCCGATGCGCCCGCAGCCGCAGCATCGTCCGAGCGCCGTCATCCGCTGCGCTTTGTCTGGCAGATGGATGCCGCGGGACGTTTCGTTATCGGCTCCGACGAGTTCATCGAACTGGTCGGGCCGCGCATCATCGCCGCGTGCGGCCGATTGTGGAGCGAGATCGCCGCCGAACTGAACCTTGATCCGCAGCACCAGGTCGTCCGCGCCATGGCGACGCGCGAAACCTGGAGCGGCATCGAGGTGTCGTGGCCGATCGATAATTCCAGCGAACGCGTGGCCGTCGAATTGTCCGGGCTGCCGGTGTTCGACCGCAGTCGCCAATTCGGCGGCTATCGCGGCTTTGGCGTGTGCCGCGACGTGGCGCACATCAACCAATTGCTGCGCGTGCGCCACGCGCGGCCGATCGGATTCACGCCGCCGCTGACGGCCGCCTCGGGCGAAGCAATTGCTGCGAGCTCCGCAAGCCTGCCCGCCGAGGCGACAGAGCCCACCCGGCAGGCTAAGCCGGATGTGCCGCCTGAGCCGGCCGCGCCGCTTGCAGCGGCCGGCAACGTGGTGCCGTTTCGCACCGCCGCGTCAGCCGAGCCGAAAGCGCCGACCTTGAGCCCGGGCGAACGCAATGCGTTTCGCGAACTGGCACAGGAATTGACAGCGCGGCTAAGCGGCCAAGTCGAGCAGCCAGTCGAGCAGCCAGTCGACGCCTTGACAGCATCCGTGATGCCGGGCGCCGGCCCGGCCGGAATGGCTGCACTGGTGTGGGAGGATGCCGTGGCCGCCGCGAGTGCGGAGAGCGCACACGCGCCGACCGAGATCGCGCCGGCGGCGGTATCGACAGGCGCCGCAACGGACGCCCCGCAGGATCCGGCTCACCTGCTGCTCGACCGCGTACCGGCCGGCATTCTGGTTCATCGCGAAGACGCGCTGCTCTATGCCAACCGCGCTTTCCTCGATTGGAGCGGCTACGACTCGCTCGACGCACTTGGCGCTGCCGGCGGGCTGGCCTCGCTGTTTGCCGAGCCGGGCGCCGCAGGGCTGAGCGAGAGCGATGGCGCCCAGAAACTTTGCATCGCGACCCGCCAAGGCGAGCGGCTCGCGGTCGAAGGCCGGCTCTTCGCCGTTCCGTGGTACGGCGGCTCTGCATTGGCGCTGATCGTGACCGGCGGGCGGGCAGAGGAGCGCCACCGCATGCTCCAAACCGCACTCGATGCGGCGCAGGAGGAAGTCCGCGAGCTAAAGGCCGGTCTTGCACACTCCGGTCTTGCACATTCCGGTCTTGGACACGCCGGCCTTGGACACACGGCGCGCGACGAAGCGCAGCAAGCCGCCGCAAAAGCCGACTTTATCGCGAAGGTCAGCCACGAGATTCGCACCCCGCTCAATTCGATGATCGGCTTTGCCGAAGTGATCATGGCGGAACGGTTCGGGGCGATCGGCAATGAGCGCTACCGCGAATACCTCAAGGACATCCATACCGCCGGCACGCAACTGGTTTCGCTGCTCAACGATCTGGTCGATCTGTCCAAGGTCGAGAGCGGCCAGCTCGATCTGAATTTCGCCAGTCTCGATCTCAACGACCTCACGCGGCAATGCGTCGCCGTGATGCAGCCGCAGGCCAACCGGGCCCGCATCATCATCCGCAGCGCGCTGGCGTCGGGCCTGTCACCGATCATCGCCGACCCGCGCTCGGTGCGCCAGATCGTCATCAATCTGCTGTCGCATGCCATCAAGCTGACCGGCCCCGGCGGCCAGGTCATCGTCTCGACGGCGGCCGCCGACGGCGGCGAGGCGGTGCTGCGCGTGCGCGATACCGGCGTCGGCATGCACGAGACCGACATCGATGCGGCGCTCGATCCGTTCCGCGATACCGATACGTCGGCGAACTGGAGCGCCGGGGGCAGCGGCCTCGGTCTGCCGCTCACCAAGGCGCTTGCCGAGGCAAACCACGCCGCATTTCGTATCAAGAGCGCTCCGAACGCCGGCACGCTGGTGGAGATCGCATTTCCGGTGACACCGCTGGCGGCGCAGTGATGCATCGAGCTGCCCGCGTCCGCTCGCGGTCGATCGAAAAGGCCGTGGGTGGCTTGTTGCCGGCCGGATTTCCGCCGCTTTCCGCGGCAAGGCTCAATCATGCGCCTGATCCGGAACGCGTTGGCCTTGCTGCTGGTCTGCTTGGCTCTGGTGCCGGCACGCACGTTCGCGGCCGATAAGGTCGATCTCTTGCTGGTGCTCGCCGCCGACGTGTCGCGCAGCATCGATGCCGACAAATTTCAGTTGCAGCGCAACGGCTATGCGGCGGCGCTGGCTAATCCGCGCGTGCTCGATGCGATCGCTTCAGGGCGCTACGGCCGGATTGGCCTGACTTTCGTCGAGTGGTCCGGGGTCGGCAACCAGAAAGTCGTCATCGGCTGGGCGATGATTGGCGATGCTGCGGCGGCCAAGAGTTTCGGCGACCGCCTGCTGGAAGAGCCGCGCTCGTTCGCGGACCGTACCTCGATCAGCGGCGGCATCGCGTTTGCCATGGCCCAGCTTGCCGCGGCGCCGTTCGAGTCGGCGCGCCGCACCATCGACGTATCAGGCGACGGCACCAACAATGCCGGCCCCGACGTAACCAGCCTGCGCGACGCGGCCGTCGCCAAGGGGATCACCGTCAACGGCCTGCCGATTCTGAGCACCAATCCGATGTCGTGGAATCCCGACCACACCAATCCGCCGGGCGGCCTGGCCAACTACTATCGTGACAACGTCATCGGCGGCCCAATGGCCTTCGTGCGGGTGGCGAAGGATTTCAATGCGTTCGGCGACGCCATCATCGAAAAAATGATTGCCGAGGTATCGCAGGCGCACGACCCGCTGCGGCACGCGGCGCGCTGAGCGGCTGGCGGCGAGCCGGTGCGGAGCCGCACTGCAGGCGGTCGGCTCGGCCCGGAGCCGATTTCCTTTCGTCTTCCTGACGGCTTGCGCCCGAACGCCGGCCACGAATCCGACACAGAGCCCGGCCATTTTGCCTGCTGCCTGCCATCCGTTATTGTCGACCGCCCCGCAACAATCGGAAAACGCGTCCGTGACCGCGGCTAAGGGCTTGAAGCGCCTCGCGATTGCCGTTGCCGCCTTGGTGGCGGCGGCGTTCGCCACGCTGATCGGTCTATCGTTTTTGATCCCGACCGACGCCGTCCGCGACGCCGTCAAGAAGGACATCCAGGCGGTCACCGGGTTGAGCCCGACGTTGCGCGGCGCCGTCTCGGTTTCGCTCTTTCCGCATCCCAGCGTGATCTTCCACGACGTCGTGCTCGGCGACGGAGCCGGCGCGGCGCCGCCGCTCGAGGCTGCGGAATTGACGGCGCGGCTGCGCTATTTTCCGCTGCTCGCCGGCCGCATCGAGATCGCCGACGTGACGCTCCTGCGGCCGAACGTCAACGTCACGCTCACCCCGGACGGCCAGTCGAATTGGTCGAAGCTGGTCGCATCCTTTGCCCAGGCGGTGCAGCCAAGTGCCAATCGCGACGAGTCGTTCTCCGAGATCGTCGTGCACGACGGCACGGTCACGGTACACGACGCCGAAAAACGCATCGACGAACGTCTCGACAGTCTCGAAATCCAGCTCGCCTGGCCCGCGATCTCGCGCAGCTTCGCGGCAAACGGCCATTTCGTCTGGAACAAAGAGCCGGTCAACGTCGGCCTGACGCTGAGCGATTTTCTGGCGGCGCTGACCGGCCAGCATTCCGGCGTGAAATTGCGGCTCGCTTCGGCGCCGCTCAACGTGACGTTCGACGGCGCCGCGAGCGATCAGCCGACGCTCAAGCTGGAGGGCACGCTCGGCATCGATTCGCCGTCGCTGCGCAGGGCGCTGCAATGGACCGGCAAGCACAAGGTGCCGTTCGGCGGCTTCGGCCGTTTCGCGTTGCGCGCCCGGAGCGACATGGACGCGAACGTCGTGTCGCTGACCAACGTCAATGTCGAGCTCGATGGCAACCGCGCCGAGGGCGTACTCACGCTCGCGACCGACGGCCATCAGGCCGTGCAAGGCACGCTGGCTTCGGACTCGCTCGACTTCACGCCGTATGTATCCGGCGTTCGGGTCATGGCCGCCAACACGCGCACCTGGGACCGGCTGCCGATCGCGCTGGACGGCTTGGCGGCGTTCGATCTCGATCTGCGCCTGTCCGCCAACAGCATCAAAGTCGCCAACGCGCAGCTCGGGCGCACCGCCATTGCCCTCAATATGCGTGACGGGAAGCTCAACGTCACGATCGGCGAATCGCAGTCGTTCGGCGGCCTGGCACAGGGCTCGTTCAGCCTCGGCAATGCCAGTGACGGCGTTGCGGTGGGCTCGCACGTGCAATTCGTCGATGTCGATCTTGCTAGTTGCCTCGGCCAGATTTTCGGCCTGCACAAGCTGGAGGGCCGCGGCACACTGGCGCTCGATGTCGAAGGCGCCGGCAGCTCGGTCTGGGCGCTCACCCACACGCTTAATGGCACGGCCAGCGTCGACGCCCACGACGGCGCGCTCACCGGCATCAACGTCGCGCAATTGCTGCGGCGGCTGGAGAAGCGGCCGCTTTCCGGCAATGGCGATTTCCGCAGCGGGCACACGCCGTTCGACCGGCTGGTGCTGCACGTCAAGATCGGGCAGGGCATGGTGTCGATCGTCGATCTGCACATTGACGGTCCTTCGGTGCGGCTCAAGGTTGGCGGCCAGGCATCGGTGCCGAGCCGCGATCTCGATCTGCGCGGCAAGGCCACGCTGGTTTCGACCGACACCGCCAATGCGTTCGAACTGCCGTTTGCGGTGGAGGGACCCTGGGACGATCCGTTGGTGCTGCCGGACGCTTCGAGCCTGATCCGGCATTCGGACGCCGCCGCGCCGCTGCTCGAGGCGGTCAAAAAGCATTCGGCGGGCGACGCCGTGCGCTCGGTGATCGACCAGCTGTTTGCTGCGCCGCCGCCCGCTGCGGCGCCTGCGGGTGGGCCGTAAGACCGGCGGCTCCGCCTGGTTCCGGCAAATTCAGCTAAAATTCAGCTCGACCGCTCATCCTGCGGATGGCGCCGGCGGCGCCACCGGGCAGGGCTTTTTTCAACATCATGCTCTATGATTCGGCCCCGCGAATCAGCGGCTTTGCCGCGCGACGGGGCCGACATGCTCGGGCGATTTAGTCGCACTATGGTCAAGGTGCTGGTGGCGTCGCTGATCGTCGGTACGATCCTGGCGCACTTTGGCCTGACGCCGGACGAACTGATGGGCACGGCCGGGCTCTCGACCGCACGGCTCGAAGAGCTGGCGCGGGCCGGCCTCGCCTGGGCGCTGCCCAACCTCCTGCTCGGCGCGCTCATCATCGTGCCGGTCTGGTTTCTGCTTTATCTGTTCCGGCCGCCGGGCGAGAGCCGGGATTGATTTCAAAAAGCGCCGTTCACAATCGCGTCGGCGCGCCTCGCGCCGCGGTCAGCTTGGCGGCGAACGACGCGGTGAGGACGGCCACGCAAACCACAGCGATGAAGATGCTGCACACCGCGTTGATTTCCGGCTTCACGCCGAGCCGCACCTGCGAATAGATGCGGATCGGCAGCGTGGTCGCGCCCGGCCCCGTGGTGAAGCTTGCGATCACCAGGTCATCGAGCGAAAGCGCAAACGCGAGCATCCAGGCCGCCGCGAGCGCCGGCAGGATCAGCGGCAAGGTGATGCTGAGGAACGTGCGCAGCGGCGGCGAGCCGAGATCCATGGCGGCCTCCTCCAGGCTCATGTCGAAGTCGACGAGCCGCGACTGCACCACCACGGTGACGAAGCAGGCCGCCATCGTGGTATGGGCGATGACGACGGTCCAGAAGCCGCGGTCGACCGCCAGCGCCACGAACAACAGCAACAGCGACAGACCGGTGATGACCTCCGGCATGACCAGCGGCGCGTAGATCATCGATGCGAACAGAAGCCGGCCGCGAAAGCGGCCGAAGCGCACCAGCGCCACCGCGGCGAGCGTGCCCAGCAGCGTCGCCAGGCTCGCCGAGACGAACGCGACCCGCAGGCTGATGGAGGCGGCGCTCAGAATCGCGGCGTCGCCGGCAAGCTCGGTATACCAGTGCGTCGACCAGCCGCCCCACACCGCGACCAGCCGCGAGGCATTGAACGAGTAGATCACCAGAACGACGATGGGCAGGTATAGAAAAACGATGCCGAGCACGATGGCGAACAAATTAAAGGCCGTCACTCTGCGCATGGTCAACCCTTCTCGCTTGTCCGCATCGCCTGATGCTGAAACAGCACGATCGGCGTGACCAAAAGGCAGACCAGCGCCACGGCTACCGCCGACGCCGCAGGCCAATCCTTGTTGCCGAAGAACTCGGTCCAGATCGTCTGTCCGATCATCGGCGCGCTGGAGCCGCCGAGCAGATCGGGGATGACGAATTCGCCGACGATCGGGATGAAACAGAGCAACACGCCGGCCACGATGCCGGGCGACGACAGCGGCAGCGTCACCAGCCAGAACGCCTTCCAGCGCGGACAGCCGAGGTCGGCGGCGGCTTCGAGCAATGACTGATCGAGCTTTTCCAACACCGCATAGAGCGGCAGCACCATGAACGGCAGATACGAATAGACCATGCCGATATAGATCGCGGTGTCGGTGGCGAGCCAGACCGGCGGCTCGTGCACGATATGCAGCGCCAGCAGCGCCTTGTTGAGGAGGCCGTCGCGCTGCAGGATGTTCATCCAGGCGTAGATGCGGATCAGAAACGAGGTCCAGAACGGCAGCACCACGAGGACGACCAGCACCGCCTGCACGCGCCGCGGCGTGCGCGCCATCCCGTAGGCGATCGGATAGCCGATCGCGAGCAGCATCAGCGTGGCGAACGCGGCGATCTCCAAACTCTTGACGTAGGACAACAGATAAAGCGGATCGGAGCCGAGCAGCCGGTAATTGTCGAACGACAGGCCGGCGAAGAACCGCGCGATGCCGCGCCAGCCGGCGGCGAAATCGAGCACCGGCGCATAGGGCGGCAGCGCGATCGCGCTCTGCGACAAGCTGATCTTGAGCACGATCAGAAACGGCACCAGGAAGAACACGATCAGCCACGCATAGGGCAGCGCGACCACGAGTTTCCGCCCGAGCGATGCGTTGGACGGCCGGCGCTTTGCGTCGATCATCGCATCACCGCGTCAACACGATCGTCGCGTCGGGCGCAAAGCGCAAATACACCGGCTCGTCCTGGCGCGGCGCCGCCATAGCGCCATGATTGGCCGCTGCGGCCTTGACCAGCGAGCCGTCGGCAAGACGCACGCGGTAGACCGACACGTCGCCCAGGTAGCCGATCTCGGCGACGGCGCCGGCGAGCCAGTTCTCCTCGGCGGCGGCCGGCCGCTCGCGCGACAGGCGCATACGCTCCGGCCGCACCGCGACCCAGATCATGGTGCGCGGCTCGGCCGCGACCGGCGCCGCCAGCCGCAGCCGGCCGGCGGCGGTGCCTTCGACGCTCGAGCGGTCGTCGCCGACGCGGCCCTCGAACAGATTGACGTCGCCGACGAAGTCCGCGACCCAGCGCGAGTTCGGCCGCTCGTAGAGCTCGGCCGGCGCGCCGACCTGCATCAACTGGCCGCAATCCATGACGCCGATGCGGTTGGCGACCAGCATCGCCTCGCTCTGATCGTGCGTGACGATGACGAAAGTGAGCCCGAGCTGGCGTTGCAGTTCCATCAGCTCGAAGCGCGTGACGTCGCGCAGCTTCTTGTCGAGCGCCGCAAGCGGCTCGTCGAGCAGCAGCACGCGCGGCCGTTTCACCAGGCAGCGCGCCAGCGCCACGCGTTGGCGCTGCCCGCCGGAGAGCTGGTCCGGCTTGCGCGCTGCGAAATCCTGCAGCTTGACCAGCGCCAGCATGTCGGCGACGCGGCCGGCGATCTCGTCGCGCGGCAAACCTTCCTGTTTGAGACCGAACGCGACGTTGGCCGCGACCGACAGATGCGGGAACAGCGCGTAGCTTTGAAACATCATGTTGACCGGACGTCGATGCGGCGGCACCGGCGCGAGATCGACGCCGTCGAGCACGATGCGGCCGGCATTGGGCCGCTCGAAGCCGGCGATCAGCCGCAACAGCGTGGTCTTGCCGCAACCCGAAGGGCCGAGCAACGCGAAGAACTCGCCGTCATGAATGTCGAGGGAAAGCCGATCGACCGCGAGAGAGTCGCCGAAGCGCTTGGTGAGGCCCTCGACGTGCAGCAGCGCACGCGCGGGAGCTTCGGCTGGCGCGGTGCCCGGTTTCGCTCCGACGGATTGCATCCAGTCCCCAACGCGGACGCCGCGGCAGTCAACCGCGCGGCACGTCCACGATACCTAGCGCATGTGGCCGGCAGGTGGGAATCCGAATGGCGATGCTGCGGCAATGCGCGGCGGGCTCTGCGAGCCTCAATCGACGGCAGCGCTCGCCGGTTCGGCCGGAGCGTCGTCCTCGATTGCCGCGGACAACAGCTTGCGCGGCTCCGGTCCGTAATAATCGCCAAGCTGCACGATCGGCCGCGGCTGCGCCATGATCGAAACCAGGCGGTCGTAAATCGCTTTCGCCGAAACCGGCTTCGTCAAATATTCGTTGACGCCAAGCCGCACCGCCTCGACCACGCGCCAGCGCTCGCAGTGCCCGGTCAGCATGATGATCGGAATGTCCGGCATCGGGAACACGCCCGGCGAGCGCACGATGCGCACCAGTTCGGCGCCGCTCAGGAGCGGCATTTCCCAGTCGAGAATCACGACGTCCGGCACGACGGTGCGGATGATATCAAGCGCCGCGATGCCGTCGGCCGCCTCGTAGATGTCCTTGATGCCGCAATTGACCAGAAGGTTGCGGACCATCTTGCGCATGTACTGGTTGTCGTCGACCACCAGCACCGACAGCGATTGGATGAGGCCGGCAACTTCCTTCTTGGTCTGTATCGGTGCCATGACGGACGGCGCAGCCGGGGCTTGATCGAAGAAGCGGCAGAAGCCTGCGGGGAACGATCAAACCACAGCCTTGTTGCGGCTTGGTAAAATGGATCGATCAAACCTGCTGGATTGCGTTTTAGAGCATGATGAAGCTAAGTTGATTCAGCATATCGTCATTGCGAGGAGCCAACGGGTCCGGCCCGAAGTGGCCGGCCCGACGACAAGCTCCGCGACGAAGCAATCCGGAACAGCGGCGCCGCACTCCACCCGCGGCGAGGCGGAAGTTCAATTGATAAGCACGATCTGGCTGCTGAGACCGGCGTCGGGATCGGGTTTGTAGCTCGACAAGGCGCGCGGCTCGGGGCCGTAGTAATCGCCCTTCTTCACCATCCGGCGCGGCTTTGCGAGGATGGCGACCAGGCGGGCGAGCAGCGCCGACGAGGACACCGGCTTGAGCAGATATTCATTGACGCCAAGCCGCACCGCTTCGAC
>JASHPU010000151.1 GCA_030037885.1 Xanthobacteraceae bacterium
CGGCGCATCAGGCGGGCGAGCGCCTGCTTGGTGGCGGCAAGCGTCAGCGGCGCATTGCCGGCGACGGTGGCGGCGAGTTCGTCGGCGCGTTTCTGCAGCGCCGGCAGATCGGCGACCACTTCGTTGAGCAGGCCGACGGCGGCCGCCTCCTCGGCGCCGATCAGCCGCGCGGTGAAGATCAAATCCTTCACCCGCGCCGGGCCCACCAAGGCGGTGAGCCGGCTGATGTTCGACATCGACAGGCAATTGCCGAGCGTGCGCGCGATCGGAAAGCCCATTTTCACGCTTTTGGTGCCGATGCGCAGGTCGCAGCAGGCGGCGATGCCGGCGCCGCCGCCGGTGCAGGCGCCGTTGATCGCCGCGATGGTCGGCACGCGGCATTGCTCGATCTGGCCGAGCACGCGGTCGATGCGGGATTCGTAGTCGAGCGCATGCTGCGGCGTGGTGAAGGCGCGGAACTGGTTGATGTCGGTGCCGGCGGCGAACGCCTTGTCGCCGGCGCCCTGGAACACCAGCACCTTGATGGCGCGGTCGTTGTTGGCCTGCTGGCAGATTTCCGTCAGCCGCTCGTACATGGCGAAGGTAAAGGCGTTGCGCGCCTGCGGCCGGTTGAAGGTGACGCGGCCGATGCCATCGCGCAGGTCGAAAAGCAGATCCTCACCGACCGTGGTTTGCTGATCCATGCCGTCGTCTCGTGTCTCTCATATAGATTATCCGCGCGTGCGCGATCGACGAATGCCGCGCGCCTAATGCGCCGTGCTCGACTCGATGCCCTCGATGTCCTCCAGCATGGTCTGGCCGAGATGGCGGATCGCCTCGGCCGTCAAGGCCGCCCATTGGTCCTTCGGTCCGAGCATGATGGTCTCGGCAAGGCTTTCGGAAATACGCGCGACCATGTCGCCGAGGTCGACGCTCTCCTGCCCCTCGATACGCTCGCGCACCAATTCGTTGATGTCGCAGTGCAGGCAATCGCTCATTTCGCAACTCCGTGATTCCGTAGGGTGGGCTGAGCGGCAGCGAAGCCCACGCGTTGAGCGACGAGCATCGTCCGCGTGGGCACGGCGCTTGGCGCCTTTGCCCACCTTACAAATAATTACGCGCCGACGTGTTTGTCGACGAACGCCAACATGCGGGCGAACAGATCGCCGGTCTTGGTGAGGTCGGGCGTATGGCCGGCATGGCGCTCCATGTCGATATAGTCCAGCGCGATGTCGCCGCCGGCCTTCTTGTAATAGGCGCAGAAGCGCTGCGGCTCGTTGCCGGCAAAATCGGAATCCGGGTCCTTGTAATCGTGCTGCACGTCGTTGCGGCCCTGGTACCAGACCGCAGGCGGCAGTGCGACCTTTTCGCCGCGCTCGAGCGCCAGGAGCGGATTGCCCTCGGCCATGGCGGCCTCGTTGCCCCAGTACGAATCGTGCCGTCCAATAATCGACTTGCCCCAGTCCTTGCCGGCCGCAAGATCGCGCTTGGCGTGGCGGTAGCGCGACAGCGGGTTGATGACCGGCCATGACATGATCACGCAACGCACCGAGACGTCCTGCGCGGCCGTGCCCGCCGGCAGCGCAATGGCGCCATAGCGGGGATCGCGCGGCCGCATGGCGACCAGCATGGCCAAGTGCCCGCCGCTCGACTGGCCCGATAGGCCGACCAGGTCCGGCCGGGTCTTCAGTTCGCGCGCATTGGCCTTGGCCCAGCGCACCGCGTAATTGATGTCCTGCACCGAGGCCGGATACCGGTCCTCATTGCCGGAGCGGAAATCGAGCGCGATCGAGACGATGCCGTGCGAGGCCATGTATTCGTGGCGCAAACGCTCGGACTGCCGGTCGCTCATGCACCACGCCCCGCCGTGGCACTCGACCAGCGCCGGGAACGGCCCCTGCCCGCGCGGCTTGAACACCCGCGCCAGGAGCGGCTTATTGCCGTGGCGCAGATACTCGACGTCGCTCACGTCATAGTCGGTCGTGGTTCTGGCTTCGAGGGTCGCGGTGGTCATGGCGCGGTATCTCCTTGGGGTCGGAGAAGCAGTCTAGCCCGGATGCGGCGCCGGTAAAATCGGCAGCGCCGAGGCCGAATAGCGCGATTCCGGAAGCAAATCCCGCAGCTCGCCGTCGCCACGGGCCGGCCTTCGTGTGTTGATCCTTACGGAAGTAACCGCTTATTGCTGCTCCGGCTCCCCCGGCGCCGGTTCGGAGCCTGCGCCGCCAGGCGCGCCCGCTGCAGGCCCGCGCGGCTCGTTCTTGTTGGACGTGCATTTGGCCATGAACTGCGTGCGTTTGGCGCCGGCGAGCTTCTGCTGATCGGCGTAGAACTTGCAGGTTGCGGCCTTCTGCTTTGCCGTCGCCGCGCCGGCCGGGCCGGACAGCAGCACGACGGATGTGGCGGCCAAGAAAACCGCCAAGAAGCCGGTCAAAAGATCGGACAGGACCATAGAGCGATGCATCGCGGACCTCCTCAGGACCGGGATCAAACTCCCGGCATTTTGCGGCGACAGTGCGGATCAGGGCGCCGCCAAGATCGCCCACTGCAGCTTTTGGGCATGGCGCAGGGACGAGCATGCAGGTTATGACATGATTCCCGAATAACCACAGTTCCGCCGCTCCGCATGCCTGCCATTGGCCAGATCAGCGCTACCCTCGCCCGCATTACGCCCGGCCTGACCGGAACCGCCGAGCTGGTCGTCGCGGCCGAGCACACCGCGCCCTTCGTCGGTTCGGGCCGCATCGCCGTGCTGGCGACGCCGGTGATGATCAATTTGTTCGAGGCCGCCGCTTTGGCTGCGGTCGAGCACCTCTTGCCCGCGGGCCACCAGAGCCTCGGCATTCACCTTGACGTCAGCCATACCGCGGCGACGCCGGTCGGGCTGCGCGTCACCGCAAGCGCCGAGGTTTTGCGCCTCGAGCGCCGCACCATCACCTTCCGGGTCGAGGCGCGCGACCCGTTCGAGGTGATCGGCGGCGGCACCCATCAGCGCATCGTCGTCAGCGTCGAGCGGTTCGACGCGCGCGTGCAACGCAAGGTCGCCGGCCGGCAGTGATCGGGCGCGACGGTCTACTGCCGCGGAAAAACGTCAAGCGGCCTTGCGCGAGCGGCCGACGAAAAGGCCGAGGAGGAAGAGAACGATGGCGGCGACCGCAGCGACGACGGCGTGCTTCATGTGCATGTGCTGCGAGCCCGGAATGTAGCCGGGCATGAAGCTCGGCAACGAGCCGGCTTGCGTCGTGTAATACATGACCGCAACGACCGCGCAGATAATGGCAAGAAGAAAGGCGAGCATTTTCATTGCATCGATCCCCCTTGTGACAAGCGCAGCCGCATGTCGGCCGCCGGCCCGCCGGCGACGGGTTAGCATGCGGCCTCGGCATTGGCGAGGTCCGATAATCCGGCAACAGTGTGGATGACGTCGAACGCGAAGCACTTTCGCTGCGTTCAACCGAGCCGCTGCCGTTCTTGACCGGAGCCGTTCGAATGTCCACTTGCGCGAGGGGGCGGTCGCACGGGAGTTGCCGTTGCGCGCCGGCGTTGTCGATCGCCAAATCAGCAAACGCAACCTCTTGTGCAAGGCTGCGGCCCTGTGTGGCGTGATCGGCCTGTCGATGCCAGCGGCAATGTCGAGTTCGAAGGCGGACGTGGCGATGGATGGCGACGTCGCAGATATTATGGAGCCGGCGATCGCGGCGCTGGCGCCGGCGGGCGAGGCCGGCGGTCTCGCCGCCGCAGTCCGTATCGACGGCCGCACCTTGTTCTTCAATCGCGGCTTGGCCGACGACCGCACCGAGCAACCGATCACGTCGGATTCGCTGTTCAACGTCGCCTCGGTGCGCAAGCTGTTCGAAGCAACGCTCGTGGCCGAGGCGGCGCTGCGCGGCGAGCTTTCGCTCGACGATCCGGTCAACAAATATGTGCGTGAACTGCACGGCGCGTATATCCGCAGGGTCACGATCGGCGAACTCGCCACCCACACGTCCGGCCTGCTGTTGCCGACCGACCATCCGCCCTGGCCTGACGCAACCTATTCGCTGGCCCAGTTCCTCGACATGCTGAACGCCTGGACGCCGCAGCACGGCGAACAGCCGGGCAAGCAGCGCATCTACACGCATGCCGGCTACGTGCTGCTGCAGCTTGCGCTCGAGCGCCGCTACGACACCCCGATCGGGGTTTTGATAGAAAGCCGCATCCTCAAACCGCTCGGCATGAATTCGACGCTGGTGCCGGAACGCGGGCCGGACAATCGCGCCGAGATGGACGCGCAATTCATGCGGCGCACGGTGCAAGGCTACTCAGCCGACGGCTCGCCGATCGGACCGCCGGGCAACCAGCAGAGCTATTTCGACTTTCCGGGCACCGGGCAGATGTTCTCATCGGCGCGCGACCTCGCGATCCTGGTCGCCGCCAGCCTGGGCGACCAAAAAACCGCCGATCCGCAAATCGGCAAGGCGCTACAATTCACCCAGCACGAATTCTTCCGCGTTGACGCACAATACGGCCAGGCCATGGCGTGGGAGGTCAACGACCTGAGCGGCCCGACCATCATCGACAAGCCGGGCGGCCTCAACAACGCCTCGGCCTATGTGGGTCTGGTGCCGGAGCGCAAGCTCGGGCTTGTCATTCTCTCGAACCGCGGCGACATCCATCCGTACGACGCGGCGCGCACCACGATTTTACCGGCGCTGGCCAAGTTGCCGGAACAGCCGACCAAGCCCTGATCGCCGCGTTGCCTCAGTAAGGCCGCACCGTGCCCTGCACCGTCGTGCGCAGCAACAGCCGCCGCTCGGTGGCGGAGAAATTAGTGCGCGCGTGCGACGAGCAACGATTGTCCCACAACAACAGATCGCCGACCCGCCACGCGTGCTCGTAGACGAACGCGCGCTTTTCGGCGTGATCGAATATGGCGTGGAGCAGCCGGTCGCTTTCATCTTCCGGCATGTCGAACACTTTCACCGTCATCAGGCGGTTGACGTAGACCGCCTTGCGCCCGGTGTCTTCATGGGTTCGGAACACCGGATGCATGCACTCGGCAAAGGCTTCGGTGCCCATTTTGCCGCCGCGGATGGTGGTGCCGTAATTGTAATGGTGCAACGCTTTCTTGCCTTCCAAACGGTCGCGGATTGCCGGATCGAGCGTGTCGTAGGCGGCGTAACCGCTGGCAAACAGCGTGTTGCCGCCGGCCGACGGAATCTCCACCGCATAGAGCAGCGTCGCCTTGCTCGGCACTTCGGCATGAATCATGTCGTGATGGAACATCATCTCGCCATCCGGCAACACGCCGATCGGCTCACCGTTCTCGCGGATGTTCGAGACCATCATGATGCCGGGCAGCAGCGACGAATAGCCCTTGGGAAAATATTTCGGCGGCCGCGACAGCTTGCCGATCGCGCCAAAAAAGCCGGTGGCGCGGACCAAATCCTCCTGCGCGAGTTTTTGCGCCGGGAAGACCAACACCAAATGATCGAGCCAGGCCTGGTAGATCGCCCGCACCGTCTCTTCTTCGGGTCTTTCACGCAGATCGATCCCGCGGATTTCGGCGCCGATGTGTCTGGTCAAGGGGATGACGTCGAATTTGGTCTTGGTCTTCACGGCGACGTCCATGGCATTGCTCAATTTTGTGCGGCGTTCGCGACGCGCGAACGCCGTTGCTTGTCTTACGCCTGGGCCTATTCGGCGGCGACCGCAACCGGCGTCGCGACGCCGCCGTGCGCCACCTCGCCGCTCGCCAGCGCCGCGAGGATGCGCTCGACCAGCGCGCGCGCCGAATCGGCGCTCAGCTCGACGGCGACGCGGTCGCGCCCGCCCTCGCCTTCGTTGGTGAAATCGATGGCGAGCACGTGATCGAGCGTGGAGTAATAGGGATGGTCGAAATAGACGTTGGCTGTATCGATCTTCATCCAGCCCTTGCGACCCTTGGCGCTGCCAATGAGCGCCGTCTTTTCAACGATGTACGAGCACATCGCGTTCTCCTTTGTTGGCGCGGCGCCTACTCGGCGGCGATGCTGGCCGCGGAAGTCGCCAGATGGCGGTTGAAGAAGCCGAACACCTTGCGCCAACCGTCCATCGCCTGCTCGGGCCGGTACGCGTCGCGCTGCCAGTCGAAGAAAGCGTGGCCGGCGCCGTTGTAGCGGTGGAATTCGTAATTCTTGCCGAATTTCTTCAGCACCGCCTCGGTGCGGTTAACCTGGTCGGCGGTCGGATTGCGGTCGTCATTGCCGAAAATGCCGAGCAGCGGACACGACATTTTTTCGGTCAGGTCGATCGGCGCCACCGGCCGCCTGTCATTTAAGTCTTTCGGATTGTCGACGATAACGTTGCCGCCCCAACAGTCGATCGCAGCGTCGATGCCCTTGAGCGTACAGGCGGCCAGATAGGTGTGGCGGCCGCCGGAGCAGAACCCGATCACGCCGATCTTGCCGGCCGCGTTCGGCTGCGCGCGCAAATACGCCATCGCCCCGGCCACGTCGCCCATCACCTGGGCGTCGGCAACGCCGCCGGCGGCGCGGATGCGGGCACCGAGGTCGTCGGGACTCTCGTTCGGGCCGCCCTCGCGGAAATAAAGGTGCGGCGCGATTGCCGCGTAGCCGTGGTGCGCCAGCTTGCGCACGACCTCGGTGGTCCACTCGCACCAGCCGGGGATGTGATGAATGACGACGATTCCGGGAAATTTGCCGGCACGTAGCGGCCGCCCGTAATAGGCCTCGCCCTGATCGCCGTTATGGCCGCGGAAGGAAACGACTTCCGCCTGCAGTCCCTGGTAATAACTCATTGATGCACTCCCTCGATCGTGCGGCGCGTTTAATGACCGCACGATTCATACCACGGCGGGAGCACGATGCCAGCGGCCGGCTGGCGTCAATTTATTGAGGGCAGCGATGCAGGACGGCGTTGTAGGTCTTGTCCCGATCGACGAATTTGACGGTGTTGTCGGGTTGCGGCGTGAAGGTGAGGTCGCCCACCATGGGGCCGGCTGGGAACTTGCACTCGACGTGAAGCTTATAGCTCTTGCCGTCCTGTTTGTTATCCAAGATGGTGCAGACGCCGATATTGGACACGATCTGTTGCGACGAGATCGTCACCTTGAGCGCCGCGTCGTCTTTGCCATTGCCTTTGCACGGCACGTTTTGCATGTAGGTCCCACTCAGCGGGAAATCGCCGGGCGCAGGCAACGCGGTGGCGGCCGCCCCGGCAGATTGCGCGACGAGAACCAGGCAGGCGGCGGTAACGCAAAAAACGCTCGTCTTGGACACGTAACCTCACACTCGGCCGATCGACGCGCAGCAGCTCGGACACTCATGTCCCGGAACCCATTGCGCGACATCGGCCCGTGTCGCGCGAGCACTGAAAACTATCGACGGCCATTGTGGCAGCTTAGCGCCTGCCGCCACAAAATGCGGCGCCACGATCAGGGCGCCGCCTCTGCACTGCAATGCGCGCTGCCGTCAGTGCGCCGTGAGGCCGGAGGAATCCTCCTCGACCACGGCCTCATCCGGAACATCGACCTGCTTTGCCGCCGCTTCCTCCCAGACGATCGGCTCGGGCTTGCGCGTGAGCGCGCGCGTCAAGACCTCGTCCATGCGCGACACCGGGATGATGTCGAGACCGCTCTTGATGCTGTCGTTGATCTCAACAAGATCCTTGGCGTTCTCTTCCGGAATGAGCACGGTCTTGATGCCGCCGCGCAACGCGGCAAGCAGCTTCTCCTTGAGCCCGCCGATCGGCAACACCCGGCCGCGCAGCGTGATCTCGCCGGTCATGGCGACGTCGCGGTACACCGGAATGCCGGCCATGACCGAGACGATGGCGGCGACCATGGCGACGCCGGCCGAGGGGCCGTCCTTCGGCGTTGCGCCTTCCGGCACGTGGACGTGGATGTCGCGCTTGTCGAACAATGGCGGCTCGACGCCGAATGCCACGGCGCGCATGCGCACGTAGGACGCCGCCGCCGAGATCGATTCCTTCATCACGTCGCGCAAGTTGCCGGTGACGATCATCTTGCCCTTGCCGGGCATCATGGCCGCCTCGATGGTGAGCAGCTCGCCGCCGACGTCGGTCCAGGCGAGACCGGTAACGAGACCGACCTGATCCTGGTCCTCGACTTCGCCGTAACGGAACTTCGGTACGCCGAGATAATCGGCGAGGTTCTTGTCGGTGACCCCAATCGACTCGGTCTTGTTGATCGTCAGCTCCTTCACCGCCTTGCGGATCAGCGTCGACAGCTCCCGCTCCAGATTGCGCACGCCCGCCTCGCGGGTGTAGCGGCGGATAATCGTGAGCAGTCCCTCGTCGTCGATCGACCACTCGTTTGGACCGAGGCCGTGCTTGACGACGGCGTGCGGGATCAAATGTTTGCGCGCGATCTCCACCTTCTCGTCCTCGGTGTAGCCGGCGATGCGGATGATCTCCATGCGGTCCATCAGCGGCGGCGGAATATTGAGCGTATTCGCAGTGGTGATGAACAGCACGCTGGAGAGGTCGTAGTCGACCTCCAGATAGTGATCGTTGAACGCGTGGTTCTGCTCGGGATCCAACACTTCGAGCAGCGCCGACGACGGATCGCCGCGGAAATCAGCGCCCATCTTGTCAACCTCGTCGAGCAGGAACAGCGGGTTCGAGGTCTTGGCCTTGCGCATCGACTGCACGACCTTGCCGGGCATCGAGCCGATATAGGTGCGCCGGTGGCCGCGAATCTCGGCTTCGTCGCGCACGCCGCCGAGCGATACGCGGACGAATTCGCGCCCGGTCGCCCGCGCGATCGACTTGCCGAGCGACGTCTTGCCGACGCCGGGCGGTCCGACCAGGCACAGAATCGGCCCGGTCAGCTTGTTGGCGCGCTGCTGCACCGCGAGGTATTCGACGATGCGCTCCTTGACCTTGTCGAGGCCGTAATGGTCGTTGTCGAGAATCTGCTGCGCCAGCGGCAGGTCCTTCTTGATCTTCGACTTCTTGTTCCACGGGATCGATAACAGCCAGTCCAGATAGTTGCGCACCACGGTGGCTTCCGCCGACATCGGCGACATCTGCCGCAGCTTTTTCAGCTCATGTTGCGCCTTTTCGCGCGCCTCCTTCGACAGCTTCGTGGTCTTGATCTTCTCTTCGAGCTCGGCGACTTCATCCTTGCCGTCCTCGTCGCCCAGTTCCTTCTGGATCGCCTTCATCTGCTCGTTGAGGTAATACTCGCGCTGGGTCTTCTCCATCTGGCGCTTGACGCGCGTGCGGATGCGTTTCTCGACCTGCAGCACGGAGATCTCGCTCTCCATCAGGCCGAGCACCTTTTCCAGGCGCTCGGTGACGCTCGGCGTCTCCAGGATCGTCTGCTTGTCGGGAATCTTGACCGCCAGGTGCGAGGCCACCGCGTCGGCGAGCTTGGCGTAGTCCTCGATCTGCTGGACCACGCCGATCACCTCCGGCGAGACTTTCTTGTTGAGCTTCACGTAGCCTTCGAATTCATTGACGACCGAGCGCGCCAGCGCCTCGGCTTCGACCTGATCGCCGGCGGAATCCGCGACCACGGCCGCTTCGGCCTCGTAATAGTCCTCACGGCCGGTGTACTGCTTCACCTTGGCGCGCGCCGCGCCCTCGACCAGCACCTTCACGGTGCCGTCGGGCAGCTTGAGCAGTTGCAGCACGCTCGCCAACGTGCCGACGCCGTAAATGGCGTCCGGCGCCGGATCGTCATCAGAGGCGTTCTTCTGCGTCGCCAACAGAATGAACGTATCCGAGCGCATCACCTCTTCGAGCGCCTTGATCGACTTCTCGCGGCCGACGAACAGCGGCACGATCATGTGCGGGAAGACGACGATATCGCGCAGCGGCAGCACCGGATAGGCGCGGCTTTCGCCGGCGGCGAGGAGCGGCTTTGGTTTGGCGGTGCTGGTCATGGGCCCCAATTCCTTATTGCTGTGCACATCCGCCCGCGACCCGCAGGATGCGCTGTCGAGACGAACTGCCGGTGAGCCGGGAGGAGCGCTGGAAAGGCCGCGCCCGAAACGCCACCCGGCGTAGTTTGCGAGTCCTGGTACGCTTTATTCATGGCGACGCTATACGTAATTCATGGCAACGCTATACGTGGCGTCGCGCGCAGGTCGTGTCAAGAAAGCCGGCTTTTTGCGGCAAATCTTCACGTCGTCGAGGCGATGCAGCGGCCCACGCAGCGACGAATCGGGCCGCTCCGGCGGGCCCGATCCCACGTCACGCGCTCGCGCCGCCGGCGTCGCTCGCCCGATCCGAGCGATCGGCGTAGATGTAGAGGGGGCGCTTCGAGCCGTCGATCACCTCGCGGAAAATCTCGACCCGCACCACGCCTTCGAGACTCGGCAGATCGAACATGGTGTCGAGCAGGATGCTCTCCATGATCGAGCGCAGGCCGCGCGCGCCGGTCTTGTGGTCGATCGCCTTGCGGGCGATCGCGGCGAGCGCCTCGTCGGTGAACTTCAGATCCACCGTCTCCATTTCGAACATGCGCTGATACTGCTTGACCAGCGCGTTCTTCGGCTCGGTGAGGATGCGCTTGAGCGAGGGCTCGTCGAGGTCCTCCAGCGTCGCCACCACCGGAAGCCGGCCGACGAATTCCGGAATGAGCCCGTATTTAAGCAAATCCTCGGGCTCGACCTCGCGGAAGATTTCGCCCTGCTTGCGGTCCTCCGGCGCCATCACCTTGGCGCCAAAGCCGATCGAGGTGGAGCGGCCGCGCGCCGAGATGATCTTTTCCAGCCCGGAAAACGCGCCGCCGCAGACGAACAGGATATTCGTGGTGTCGACCTGCAGGAACTCCTGCTGCGGATGCTTGCGGCCGCCTTGCGGCGGAACGCTGGCGATGGTGCCCTCCATGATCTTCAACAGCGCCTGCTGCACGCCCTCGCCGGACACGTCGCGGGTGATCGAGGGATTATCCGACTTGCGCGAAATCTTGTCGATCTCGTCGATGTAGACGATGCCGCGCTGCGCGCGCTCGACGTTGTAGTCGGCCGCCTGCAGGAGTTTCAGGATGATGTTCTCGACGTCCTCACCGACATAGCCGGCCTCGGTCAGCGTCGTGGCGTCCGCCATGGTGAATGGCACGTCGAGGATGCGCGCCAGCGTCTGCGCCAACAGCGTCTTGCCGGAGCCGGTCGGACCGATGAGCAAGATGTTGGATTTCGCCAGCTCGACGTCGTTGTGCTTGCTCTGATGATTGAGGCGCTTGTAGTGATTGTGCACTGCGACCGAGAGCACTTTCTTGGCGTAGTCCTGGCCGATCACGTAATCGTCCAAGACCTTGCGGATCTCGCGCGGCGTCGGAATGCCGTCGCGCGACTTCACCAGCGAGGATTTGTTCTCCTCGCGGATGATGTCCATGCACAGCTCGACGCACTCGTCACAGATGAACACGGTCGGCCCGGCAATGAGCTTGCGCACCTCGTGCTGGCTTTTGCCGCAGAACGAGCAGTAAAGCGTATTTTTTGAATCGCCGCCGCCGACCTTGCTCATTCCAGTCTCCGTACCGATTCGAAGTCTCGACCGTAATGGTCTCGACCAGGCGCGCCGTGCCTCACCTTACGAAGCGCTACGCTAACATTCCGTAGCTCAACAGTGCCTACACGCTGCTGTGGCGCACAAGCGCCTATGCTAGCGGCCTGCCAACCAAGAATCCATTAACGATAACGCGAGTTTGCGCCACTGTGTTTTCCGCATCACACCGCTGATAAAACGCTTGACGGGCGGTTTTGAGCCGCCTGCCCCGCCGAATCGGACTTTTTCATGGCGTCCGCCGCCGTGCGCCGGCCGTACCTGGCTTTGGCGGCTCATGCCTTGAGGGTCGCCACCTCCGCCGACTTCAGCGAAGGCTCTTCCGGACGCTTCTCGATCACCTTGTCGATCAGGCCGAAATCCTTGGCCATCTCGGAGGTGAGGAACATGTCGCGTTCGAGCGCGTCCTCGATCTTCTTCAAAGGCTGGCCGGTGTGCTTGACGTAGATCTCGTTGAGCCGCCGCTTCAGGTTCAGGATTTCCTGGGCATGCAGCATGATGTCGGTGGCCTGCCCCTGGAAGCCGCCCGACGGCTGGTGGACCATGATGCGGGCATTGGGCAGCGCGAAGCGCAAATCCTTGGCGCCGGCGGCAAGCAGCAGCGAGGCCATGGAGGCGGCCTGGCCGGTGCACAGCGTCGAAACCGCCGGCCGGATGAACTGCATGGTGTCGTAGATCGCCAGGCCGGCGGTCACGATGCCGCCCGGCGAATTGATGTACATCGACACTTCTTTCTTCGGGTTCTCCGCCTCGAGGTACAGAAGCTGGGCGACGACCAGCGAGGCCATGCCGTCCTCGATCGGCCCGGTGATGAAGACGATGCGCTCCTTGAGGAGGCGCGAATAGATGTCATAGGCCCGCTCGCCGCGGTTGGTCTGTTCGACCACCATCGGGACCAGGTGCTGCATGTAGGTTTCGGTCGGGTCGCGCATGGATCACCTGTGGCGTCCGGTGTGCCTGCCAAGCTTGGCTTAGCCAGTGTGACTGAGTCGGGCTCGGCTTGTCGAAGCCGGCGGACATCCGGATCAAGTCCTAGTTCATGCAGATAGGCGCGCAAATCCGCACAACAAGACATGCGGCGGCCTGTTCATTCGGCGTCTTCCTTGAACAACTCGTCGCGCGACACCGGCTTGTCGGTCACTTCGGCCAGTTCGAGCACGAAGTCGACGACCTTGTCCTCGAACAACGGCGCCCGCAACGCAGCAAGCGCGCTCGGATTGTTACGGTAATAGTCCCACACCTGCTGCTCGCGGCCGGGCATCTGGCGAACCTGCTCCATGACCGCCGCGCGCAACTGCTCCTCGCTCACGGTGATATTGTTCTTCTCGCCGATCTCCGCAATGACCAGACCGAGCCGCACCCGTCGCTCGGCGATGGCGCGATACTCGGCGCGCGCCTTGTCCTCGGTGGTGCCTTCGTCCTCGAAGGTGCGACCCTGCTGCTTGAGGTCGTTTTCGATCGCCGACCAGACGTTGTTGAATTCCTGCTCGACCAGCGTCGGCGGCGGCTCGAACTTGTGGCGCTCGTCGAGCTGGTCCAGCAGCGCCCGCTTGAGCTTTTGCCGCGACGCCGCGGCATGGTCGCGCTGCAGGCGCTCGCGCAGCGCATCGCGCAGCTTGGCGAGCGAGTCCAGGCCGAGCGATTTGGCAAAATCGTCGTTCAGGGTCACCTCACCCGGCACCTCGACCGTCTTCACCGTCACCACAAAGGCAGCGGTCTTGCCGGCCAGCGGCGCGGCCGGATAATCGTCCGGGAACTTCAAGTCGAAGGTGCGGCTCTCGCCGGCTTTGAGCCCGATCAGATTGTCCTCAAAGCCGGGCAGAAAGCGGCCGGAGCCAATGAGGATGGGCACATCCTCGCCGGAGCCGCCCTCGAAGGGCTGGCCGTCCATCGTGCCCTGGAAAGAGATGGTGACGCGGTCGTCCTTTTGCGCGGCTTCAGTCTTGGCAATGTACGGCTTGTTTTGCTCGGCGATGGTCGCGAGCGCCTGGTCAACCTCGGCGTCGGCCACTTCCGCGGTCAAGCGCTCGAGCTTGATGCCTTTGAAATCGGTGAGCGTGATCGGCGGCACGATTTCAAGCTCGACCGTATAGGCGAGATCCGCATTGCCGGAGATGACATTATCGACCGCGCCCTGCTCGGTCGGGAGCACCACTTTGGGCTCGGTGGCAAGCTTGAGGCCGTGATCGTTGACGATCTTCTGATTGGCTTCGCGGACCGCGGCCTCGATGACCTCGGCCATCGCTGACTTGCCGTAGATGCGCTTGAGGTGATTGACCGGCACCTTGCCGGGCCGGAAACCGCGCATCTGCACGCGACCCTTGAGGTCGTCGAGCCGCTCCTGGACCCGCGCCTCGAGATCGCTGGCGGGAACGACGACGCGGTATTCGCGCTTAAGGCCCGCGGCGGCAGTTTCAGTGACCTGCATGACAACTACTCTTCATCGCGCGGGGGCGCGTTCCGCTCGTGTTTGGCACAAAACCCGCCCGGTGGTGCGGGCGGAGGGGCTCGAACCCCCACGACTTGCGTCACGGGAACCTAAATCCCGCGCGTCTACCAATTCCGCCACGCCCGCGATACGCACGGCGGCCCGGCGGCGCGGCTTATATCATGCGCGAGGAACAGGGCACTACAAAAATAGGCGCCAAACCGCCGCCTGCAACACGCGCGTTGGGGCAGCGGCGCAAGCAGCGTCAATCGTGCAGAGCCCGATAGACGCCCGGCAGAGCTTCCGGCAGGTCCTCGGAAATCAAGCCGGGGCCGAACGCAGCGGCGGCCTCGCCGTGCAGCCAGACCGCCGCGCAAGCCGCCTCGAACGCCAGCATGCCTTGCGCCAATAGTCCGGCCGCGATCCCGGTTAGCACATCGCCGGCGCCTGCCGTCGCCAGGAAGGCCGGCGCGTTGGCGGCGATAGCGGCGCGGCCGTCCGCGGCCGCGACCACCGTGTCAGCGCCCTTGAGGATAACGACCGCGCCGCAAAGGGCAGCCGCGAGGCGAGCTCTTTCGAGTTTCGATCCGACTTTGGTACGGTCGTCCAGCGCATTGAAATAGCGCGAAAATTCGCCCTCGTGCGGCGTCAAGATCGTGGCCTTGCCGGTGCGGGTCAATAGCGCCTGGGCGAGCCGCGGCGGATCGTGGGCAAAGCTGGTAATGGCGTCGGCGTCCAGCACCACGGCGCGGTCGCCCGCCAATGTCGCCAAGACCAGCTCGCGGGTCGGCTCGCCGACGCCCAGGCCCGGCCCGAGCGCCACGGCGTTCAAGCGGCGATCGGCCAGAAATTTGGTCAGCTCGCCGGCGCCATCGACGGGTCGGACCATCACCGCCAGGTTTGCCGCCGCGTTGACGGCGAGCGCCTCGCGTGGGCTGGCGATCGTGACAAGGCCGGCGCCGGCGCGCAGCGCGCCGCGGGCGGCGAGCCGCGCCGCCCCGGTCGACCACGACGCTCCGGAAACGACCACGGCATGACCGCGATCGTACTTGTGCCCGGTATGCCGCGGCACTGGGAATTGCCCGCGCCAGAGCGCCGGGACGTTCTCCCAGGTTTTTGACCCGATGCGGTCCAGGACTGCGCCTGCGATGCCGATATCGGCCACGCGGACGGTCCCGCAATAGAGCCGGCCGGGCAAAAGCACGTGTCCGGGCTTTTTGCGAAAGAAGGTGACGGTGTGGGCGGCTTTCACCGCGGCGCCCATGACCGCACCCGAGGTCCCGTTGATGCCGCTCGGCAAATCCACAGCGACGACGTCTACGCCTCGCGCGTTGATTGCCTCGATCAGTTCGCGCGGAAGACCCTCGACCGGGCGATCGAGACCGGCGCCGAACAGCGCATCGACCACCGCGTCGGCGCCGGCCAATTCCTCGATGCCGGCCGCGACCACCGCGCCGGTCCAGCGCTTCGCGGCCAGCGCGGCATCGCCTTTGAGGCGGCCGACGTTACCGAGCAGCAAAATCTTGACGGCGTAGCCGCGCTCGGCGAGTAGCCGCGCGGCGACGAAGCCGTCGCCGCCGTTGTTGCCGGGGCCGGCGACCACGGCGACGGCGGCGCCGCTGGCGTGGCGCTCGGCCACTGCGTGCGCCACCGCCGCTCCGGCGCGCTCCATCAACGCGATGCCGGGCATTCCGCCGGCGATCGTCAGGCGGTCGGCCTCGGCCATTTCGACGTTGCTGAGAAGCTCGATCATGTCCATCGAAGATAACGAAAGCGGCAGAGGTCGCCTATCGCCAAGCGCCTTCATCGCACTATTGACGAGATAATAGGCACTATGCCTATTTCCACGGCGAAGGCCTTTTCGAAGCGCCGCAAAAGCGGTTGCGGGCCTCCTCTAGAACGCTGATGTAACTTGATTATTTCCGCGGCCGCGGCCCTGGCACGGGACCTGCTAACCGAGGCAACGGTTCCGCGCGTGCATTGGCCCGCCACGGAGCCGGGAGACTGAACGCGATGAAGAAGATCGAGGCGATCATCAAGCCGTTCAAGCTCGATGAGGTCAAGGAGGCACTGCAGGAAGTCGGCTTGCAAGGCATCACCGTCACCGAAGCCAAAGGGTTCGGCCGCCAGAAGGGGCACACCGAGCTTTATCGCGGCGCCGAGTACGTCGTCGATTTTCTCCCCAAGGTGAAGATCGAGGTTGTGCTCGGCGACGACATGGTCGAAAAGGCCGTCGACGCAATCCGCCGCGCCGCGCAGACCGGACGGATCGGCGACGGCAAGATTTTCGTCTCGAGCATCGAGGAGGCGATCCGGATCAGGACGGGGGAATCCGGAATTGACGCCATCTGAACCGCCGATCTGACCGCTCGCCGCACCAGCGGAACGTACCAAAAAGCAGTCAGCTTTCCATCAACACCACCGCCACCAGCACCACGAAAGGTACGCCTGCCATGACCACGCCGAAGACCGTCATGAAGATGATCAAAGACAATGACGTCAAATACGTCGATTTCCGTTTCACCGATCCGCGCGGCAAATGGCAGCACGTGACCACCGACGTGACCACGTTCGAAGAGGACACCTTCGCCGAAGGCATCATGTTCGACGGTTCCTCGATCGCCGGCTGGAAGGCGATCCATGAATCCGACATGCAGCTGATGCCGGATCCGGAGAGCGCCTGCATCGATCCGTTCTTCGCCGAGACCACGCTGGTGCTGGTCTGCGACACGCTGGAGCCGCTTACCGGCGAGCCGTACACGCGCGATCCGCGCTCGATCTGCAAGAAGGCCGCCGGCCTCGTCAAAGCCATGGGCGTCGGCGACACCGTGTTCTTCGGACCGGAGGCCGAATTCTTCATCTTCGACGACGTCAAATTCTCCGCGACGCCCTACAAGGTCGGCTATCAAGTCGATTCCGTGGAGTTTCCGACCAATTCCGACACCGAATACGAAGGCGGCAATCTCGGCCACCATATCGGCTTCAAGAAGGGCTATTTCCCGGTACCGCCGCTCGACACCGCCCAGGACATGCGCTCGGAAATGCTCGCCGCCATGGCGCGCATGGGCGTCAAGGCGGAGAAGCACCACCACGAAGTCGGCTCGGCCCAGCACGAGCTCGGCATGCAATTCGCGCCGATGGTGCGCATGGCCGACCAGATGCAGATCTACAAGTACTGCATCCAGCAGGTCGCCCAGGTCTACGGCAAGACCGCGACCTTCATGCCGAAGCCGATCTACGGCGACAACGGCTCGGGCATGCACTGCCACCAGTCGATCTGGAAAGGCGACAAGCCGATGTTTGCCGGCAACAAATACGCCGACCTGTCGGATACCTGCCTGCAATACATCGCCGGCATCCTCAAGCATGCCCGCGCCATCAACGCCTTCACCAATCCGACGACGAACTCCTACAAGCGGCTGGTGCCCGGCTTCGAGGCGCCGGTGCTGCTCGCCTATTCGGTGCGCAACCGTTCGGCAAGCTGCCGCATCCCGCTCGCTTCGTCGCCGAAGGCCAAGCGCGTCGAGGTGCGCTACCCCGATCCGCTGTGCAATCCGTATCTCGGCTTTGCCGCCATGCTGATGGCCGGCCTCGACGGCATCAAGAACAAGCTCAATCCCGGCGAGCCGATGGACAAGGACCTCTACGATCTGCCGCCGCGCGAGCTGAAAAAGATTCCGACCGTGTGCGGCAGCCTGCGCGAGGCGCTCTCCCATCTCGATAAGGACCGCGACTTCCTGAAAGCCGGCGGCGTGTTCGACGACGACTTCATCGACAGCTACATGGAGCTGAAGATGGTCGAGATCATCCGCTTCGAGCACACGCCGCATCCGGTCGAATTCGAAATGTACTATTCGGCGTAGCGTCCGCGTACCCTCCCTGCATTGCATTGAAGCAGTGCGAACTTGCGGGGCGCCCTGCGGCGCCCCGTTTTTTCTTTCAACCAGCTCGCCCGGATCAATCGACCTTCGCGCCGGAGAATTTGACGGCCTTGGCCCAGCGTTGCGTATCGGCAACGACGAAGGCGTCAAGCTCGCTGGGACTCATGATCATCGGCTCGGCGCCGAGCTCGCGAATACGGTTCGCGCTGGCGGGCTCGGCGAGGCTCGCGTTCACGGCTTTGTTGAGGACCGCGATTGTGCCGGCCGGCGTCGCCTTGGGCGCGCCGAGGCCATACCACGACATCACCTCGTAGCCGGAGACGGCGGACGCCAGCGGCGGAATCCCGGGCAGGGCCGGCCATGGTTTCGAACTCGTGACCGCGAGCGCCCGCAGGCGCCTGGCGCGGATCAAGCCGATCGAGTCAACGACGTTGGCGAAGATGAGCTGCACGCGGCCGGCCATCAGGTCAGCTAGCGCCTCCGCCGCGCCGCGGTAAGGCACGTGGACCATCGAGACGCCGGCCATCATCTGAAACAGCTCGCCCGCCAGATGCATGGTCGTGCCGTTTCCGGCGGACGCCATATTCATCTTGCCCGGATTGGCCTTGGCATAGTCGATAACATTCGCGACGCTTTTCGACGCGAACGCGGGATTGGTCACCATCACGAGCGGGGCTTGCATGATACCGGCAACCATCGCGATGTCGCGGATGAAATCGAACGGCAAATTCTTGTAAAGGGTCGCATCAATCGCGTTCTTTGCGCCACCCAGGCTCAGTGTGTTGCCGTCTAGCCGCGCCTTGACCACGGTTTCGGTGCCGAGATTGCCGCCGGCGCCCGGCCGGTTGTCAACGATGACCGATCGACCCAACCTTTGCTGCAGCGGTTGCCCGATCAGCCGCGCGCAAGTATCGGCCACGCCCCCTGGCGGGAAACCCACCACAATGTGGATGGGCCCAGGAGCAAGCGAGTCCGCCGCTGCAGGACGCCGGATGAGTGACCATGCCGCGGCGCCGATCGAAAGCGGCAGAAACTTGCGGCGAGGGAGATTCATGCTGACCGCGATTTTCACTGACTCATATCCCTCACCCTGAGGTGCTCGGCGCCAACGGGTCCGGCCTTCGGCCGGCCCGATGACAAGCTCCGCGCCGAGCCTCGAAGGGCGAGGCCGCGGCGCCTCGGCCTGCATCCTTCGAGGCTCGCCCTGCGGGCGAGCACCTCAGGATGAGGGTCAATGTTAGGACGAGGGTCAATGTTAGGACGAGGGTCAACGTTAAGTGCGCTTGGTATGATGATACGATCCTGATTATGACGCGGAGCGGCGCCCTTGCCGCCATTGCGGAGCGCGTGACGCTGCATGTGCCGGATCAGCAATTTGGCCGATGGCGACGGGTCGCTGCCATAGACGAAAGCGAAGGATACCTGGGGTACCGGATCGGCCGCAATGTTGCGGAAGACGACCTTGGGAAAGTTCGTGGTTTTCATAAGCTCCGGGACGACCGCGATGCCATGGCGGAGAGCGACATAGCCCAACACGGCGACGGAATCGAGCTGGCGCTTGACCAGGCGCGGTACGAAATTGCCGATGCGGGCAATGGCCTCGGTATAGCCGAAGAACCCTATGTCAACTTCCGGTGTGGTACCGACGAACGCCTCGCCCGCGAGCATCGCGGGGCTGATGTCCTCATGCTGTGCGAGGGGATGATCGCTGCGCAGCGCCAGCACCAAGCGCTGACGATAGATTTCGAAGCCGCGGACGCCCGACGGATATTCGTTTGGCGCGCGCGTGAAACCGGCATCCAGCTCGTTGCGCAGGATTCCGTTGATCTGCGCCATCGGGAACACCCTTCGGATCGTGATCTCGATCGCCGGGTGGGCTTGCTGGAAATCGCCGACCCAGCTCTCCAGCATGTCCGCGCTCAATAGCGAAGCCAAAAAGCCGAGTTCAAGATGGCCCAGTTCGCCGCGCCCGGCCTGCCGGGCAACCGCCGCCGCCTCTTCGACCTGACGCAGCACTTCGCGCGCGCGGGCGAGAAAGCGCTGGCCTGCCTGGGTGACGACGACTTTGGTGTTGCCTTTTCGTCTCAGCAACCTCACGCCGAGCTGGCCTTCAAGTTTCTTGATCTGATGCGTGAGCGTCGGCGTCGCGATGCCGAGGCGCAAGGCGGCCTGAGTGAAATGCTGCTCCTCGGCGACCGCCACGAAATAGCGGAACAGGCGAGTCTCGATGTGGCTCATCCGTTAGACCCCATTGAATGAACGTGCGATGCACCGTTAATGATGGAAAGCGCCTACGATCTTAGATTATGTTCGTGAACTTTACCAACGAAAACTTGAACTTTACAGATAAAAATTGCGGAGCGTGAGTGGAAGCCACTGTGAGGAGCTCCGAAGGGGGCGACGAAGCAATTCAGGAGCGCCGTGCAAGCCGCGCTGGATTGCTTCGCTTCCGCCTTCGCGCTCCGCGCTCCGGTGTGACTCAAACCGCGCCGTAGCTCGCGCAGCGAGTGTCGGCGGGTCGCAATGACGACTGAATATCGACCTAATCATACCGCGTCAGAAAGCGCGGCGCGCGTTATAGCACCCGCAAGGGGAGAGTTCGTAGGATGGGTTGAGCCGTTGCGAAACCCATCATCAAGCCGCGACGCCGCACGATGGGTTTCGCTCCGCTCAACCCATCCTACGCGCCAAGTGCTACGCGCTAAGTGCTACGCGCTAAGTGCCGTCGGTCTCATTTGTCACGAGGTGGAGGCGCGGGAAGCCACCGGGACCATGCGGCGGCAGAGCATGGTGCTGCATGTGCTCGATCAGCCGTTTCGCCGGCGGCGAAGCATCGTGGCGATAGACGAAAGCGATCGAGGTCTGCGGAACCGGATCGGCCGCGATGCCGCGGAAAACCACGTTCGCGAAGTTCATCTTCCTCATGAGCTGCGGAACCACGGCGATACCGTGGCCCAGCGCCACATAGATCAGCACCGTGCCGATATCGCTATCGCGTTTCGAAACCTGCGGCGTGAAATCCCCGACGGCGGCCACGGCTTCGGCATAGCCGAAAAATTCCACATCGAGTTCGGGCGTCATGTCGATGAACGTCTCGTCCCTCAGCATCTCCGGACTGATGTCCTCGCACCGCGCCAGCGGATGCTCGCCGGGCAGCGCAAGCAGCAGGCG
>JASHPU010000152.1 GCA_030037885.1 Xanthobacteraceae bacterium
GGAAGTAAGAAATAAGGAGACGGAACGCCGAGAGACGCGTC
Organism: Xanthobacteraceae bacterium; assembly: GCA_030037885.1. GTDB lineage: Bacteria > Pseudomonadota > Alphaproteobacteria > Rhizobiales > Xanthobacteraceae > BOG-931. The sequence continues at coordinate 42 of JASHPU010000152.1, forward strand.
GTCACGATCCGCGCCACGCGCAACGCGCGTTACCACGCGTGCACGCTGCGGGCGCGGCGCGCGTCCATGAGGCGGGACGCGCTCGCCTCTCGGCGTTCCATCGCGGCTCTCGCCGGCCGGTTGTCACCGTGCCGGCTCAACTCCAGGCCAGGCTTCGTGGGACGCGGACGCTCGGTCTTCGCTAGGCGGGCGTTACCCGCCCCTTCCTGTCCCAGTCCAGAGGCAGCACCCCTCACTGCGGCCGTAGTACCGCAGCGCGTGATGCCCGGAGCCGCCCGGGCGCAGGGGGCAAGCCTGCGCGCAGGCACCGCACTCGCTCCTGCCGCACGGCTTGCCGTCCGCGCGGCGTCCTTGTTGAGCGAGAATTTGCGAATCGCATAAACCAAAACGGAGGACGATTGTCAAATATAGTCTCTTATAATTATTCAAGCAATTGATATTTATATATAATTTAAACGGAGATCGTCTCATCTGCGGCGTCAAAATCGATGATTTTGTGCGAATCACGAGCCCGCAGGCCGTAGCCCGGATGCGCGAAGCGACATCCGGGAACGGACTCGCTGTGCTGATGAGGGCTACCAGACCACATCGGCGCATCCTCAGAGAGGCTCTATTTGGGAATTAGGTTTCTCCGAAACTCCTTCCGCAGATATCGATTTAGGTTTGTCGCGAAGTTCTCCGTGAAGTCACGCATTCTCTCAATGCTGCTAAGCTTTAACGAGCCTTTTGGTGCCCCGCCATGCGCAATCGCGTTCCGTTGATGATTGAGAAGATTGAGCATGGCCTTTATCCTTTTTACGTTAGTTCGTTGCCAGGTTACGTTCTCAAGAACATTGATTAGTCCAATACGGTTGAATAACCTTTCGATATTTTCCGAACTCGGATTACCCCAGCGGCGAATTGATCGCCTATATGCTTCATGATCATCGTAATCTAAATGCACAAATAAATTTGCAGACAGAACGAAAAATAGCTCTTCAATATACCCCTGGAGGAGAGCCGAAAGTATTAGAAGACAGCTTTTGTTAAGTGCAAGCGTTTGCGGGGTGCCAAGTTCGCGCCACTGGGATCGCCGAGCCGCGATCAACTCATTTAGCGGTGCCAGGTCGATTTCTGGAAGCTCTATACGGTTCATTGAGCTGCCTTTTCAATGAGTGAGTTGCTCGAACGATCGAAGGGAAGCCTGAAGTTAGATGTGCAGCTTCTCTTCCACTCCCGGATTTCGTTGCGCTCATCCAGGCTACGAAAACTACTCCGCCTTGATCCCCGCGGCCTTGATGATCGGCCACCACTTTTTGATCTCGGCTGATTGCAGCGTGCCGAGGGCTTGCGGCGATTGCTGGTCGGGCGGCGGCACTTGGAGGCCGAGGTCGGCGAAGCGTTTTTGCAGCGCCGGGTCGGCCATCGCCGCGGTGGCGGCGCGGTTGAGCGTGGCGATGATGGCGGGCGGCGTGCCGGCCGGCGCCCACAGGCCGTACCAGATGTCGAGATAGAGGCCGGGCAGGCCGGCCTCGTCGACGGTCGGCACGTCGGGCGCCACCGGCGAGCGCGTCTTGGCGGTGACCGCATAGGCGCGGATGGCGCCGGCGCGCAGCTTCGCCATCGCCTCGGAGACCTGGTCGAACATCATGTCGATGCGGCCGGCCATCATGTCGAGCAGCGCCGGATCGGTGCCGCGATACGGCACCATTTGCAGATGCGCGCCGGTGCGGTTCTCGAAATACACGGCGCTGATGTGTGAGGCGGAGCCGATTCCGGCCGTGCCGCAGGTGACATGCGGCGTTTGTTTGATCCAGGCGACGAGCGCGGCGAGGTTTTTGGCCGGCACCGTCTTGCCGGTGACGATCATCATCGGGTTCGAAGGCAGCAGCGCGATCGGCGCGAAGTCGCGTATGAGGTCGTACGGCAGCTTGTAGATGGCGCCGTTGACGACGTGCGTGCTCCAGTGGCCGAGGCTCAGCGTGTAGCCGTCGGCCGGCGCGCGGGCGACGCGGCCGACGCCGATGCTGCCGGCGGCGCCGGTCACGTCCTCGACGATCACGTTCTGGCCGAGCGTGCGGCCCATGTGCTCGGCGAAGAGCCGGGCGAGCACGTCGGTCGGTCCGCCGGCGGCGAACGGCACGATCATGGTGATCGGCCGCGTCGGATAGTTTTCCGCACGCGCGGCGCGCGTCAGCGCGGGGAGGGCGGCCGCGAATTGGAGAATGGCGCGGCGGTGGAGATTCATGGCGCGATCCAGCAATCGTAGGATGGGTTGAGCGCAGCGAAACCCATCATCGACGTCGCGGCTCCATGATGGGTTTCGCTGCGCTCAACCCATCCTACAAATCTTTGCCGACGCGGGTGAGCAGCTCGTTGCGGGCGGCGGTGAGCACGGGGGTCTCCCTGGCGACGGTAGGCAAAAGTAGCCCGGATTTTGGCTAGGCGAAATCCGGGATGTGGTCGTTATTTCTGGTGTTAACCGTCATCCTGAGGTGGCCGCGAAGCGGCCCTCGAAGGATGCGGCCGAGGACTCACCGGCCGTCGTCCTTCGAGGCTCGGCGCTGCGCGCCGAGCACCTCAGGATGACGGGACACGGGTGCGAATTTCGAATCAATTCGCAAATATTTTTTTATCCGTGGCGCAACGTTTCTCGGCTTTGATGCCGCCATGAGCCCCGGCGATCCTCACGGCGCGGACACCATCGACTGGTATGTCGAGCCGGATCGTTTCGACGCGCCGTTGCCGCCGGGCTCGACGCCGCGGCGCCACCGCGACGACGGGCGGGCGCAGTCGCTGGGGCTTGCCATCACCACGGCGCTGTTGTTCGTGCTGATCGCCGGCGCCGTCATGTTCGGCGGCCACGCCGCGATCGCACCGCTGCTGCACCAGCGCACCGCGCGCGAACTGGGCAACCCGGCCGACGTGTTCTATGCCATGCCGGACCGGGTGTTCTGCCAGCGCATGGAGTTCGACAACGTCACCGCCGAAGTCACCAGAGCCGACGTCGCGCCCTGTCCGGACGCGATCGGCGGCACCGGCGCGCCCAGCGCCGGCAGATTCGAATGGGGCCATCGCTGAGCGGCGGCGCCAGCGCGCCGCGTCGCCGCGTGGAACTTCTGCAGTTTCCAACGGTTACTTGCCGAATGCAGGCGAGGAGGGTTGCGGCAAAAGCCGTCGACGGGGCCTGCGACTGACGCTAGCTTGGCGCGATCACCACCGAGCCTTTTGGGGAAATAATCCATGTGGAGCACGCGTTTTCTGTGCCGGCTCGCAGTGCCGGTTGTCATCCTGGTCGGCGCGGCCGGAGCGGCCGGTGCCCAGAGCCCCGAGGCTCAGCAGGCCTGCACGCCCGACGCCATGCGGTTGTGCGGGCAATTCATTCCAGACCGCGCCAAGGTCACCGCGTGCATGAAGGCGCATCACCGCGAATGGAGCGAAGCCTGCCGCACCGCCATCCTCGGCGGGCGGCACGTGGCGCGCGGCCGCGTCTACCGGCATCGCCCATACCGCCATGAGCGGCATGAGCGGCACTACCGGCACTACCGGCGCCGGCACGAGCGCTAGCCTGTTCCGCTCGTCCCCACGACAGCGGCGACGCCGCCGGTTTAGTAAAGTCGCAAGCGATCCGGATTCCCTCTTGCGCGGGAATGGGCGAAATTGGTCTAAGTCTGGCTCTCCAGCCCGCTCGGCACGTTTTTGTTCTCGCTGGCGAGCGTCATGCCGGCGGCGAGCGCCATGGTCTCGGCGAGCGCGGCGAAATCCTTGTGCAGGTAGTTCTGCGGATCTTTTTGCAGGATCGCGGCGCCGAAATGGCTTTGCAGCACTTCGCGCGCCGCTGCCGTCACCGGCATCGGCACGTCCATGTCGCGGCCGAGTTCGAGGCCGAGGTCGAGGTCCTTGCGCAGAAGTTCGGGCGTGAACGTCGTGGTCCAGTCGAGATTGACCAGAGCCGGCGATTTGTAGCGCGTGAACATCGAGCCCATCACGCCGTTGTTGAGAAAGGCGAGAAAAGCGTGGCGCGGCACGCCCATTTTGTTGGTGAGCAGCGTGATCTCGATGAGATTTTCGATCACCACGCCGAGCATGACGTTGTGGGCGATCTTGCAGACGCGAGCGAGCTCGCCCTCGCCCACATAGGACACGCCCCGCGGTGCGAACACCTCGATCAGCGGCGTCGCCGCCTTGCAGGCGGCCGCGGTGCCGGACACCACGGCGGAGAGCTTGCCGGCCTTGATGACCTTGGCGTTGCCGCTCACCGGCGCGGCGACGAAATCCGCGCCGAGCGCTTTGAGCCGCTCGCGGATGGCCTTGGATTCCTCGACCGCGATGGTCGAGCAATCGACCACGACCGGCGGCATGCGGCCGCCGTCGCCGCTCGCGACGCCGTGGCTGCCGAGCAGCACGTCCTCGACGTCTTTGCCGGTGGCGACGATGGAGAACAGAATGTCGACGTTGTTCAGCGCGGCGAGCCGGTCGACCACCTTGGCGCCCAGTTTGGCGAGCGGCTCGGCCTTGGCGCGGGTGCGATTCCAGACCGAAACGTCATGGCCTGCCTTGACCAGCCGTTCGGCCATCGGCGCGCCCATGCGGCCCATGCCGATCCAGCCGATTTTTTGTGTGTTCTTTGGCGTCGCCATTCTTCACTCCCTGGCTGCGGGCCTGTCCTAGCACAGCGTGCGACCGCCGCAACGTTGTCGAAGCCTTGATAATCGCCGTAAACTGCCGCATGGCCAACGCTGCACAAGCTTTCGCGTTCGCGCCGCAGGTGGCCGCCGAGCGGCGAATCCGCGCCGCGGTGCTGCGCAACGCGCTGCCGTTCGTCGTGGTCGGCGCGATCTGGGAGGCGGTGGCGCATCTTGGCGTGTTTCCGGCGCAATTTTTTCCGCCGCTGGAGACGATCGGCGCTACGTTCGTGCAGCTTACGCTGAGCGGCGCGCTGCCGCATCACGCGCTCGATACGGTGCTGCGTCTTCTCGCCGGGTTCGCGCTCGCCGTTGTTTTTGGGCTCGCGATCGGCGTCGCCATGGGCCGCTCGCGCCGCGCCGAGGATTATCTGCTGCCGCTCGTCGCGATCGGCGCGCCGATTCCCGGTCTCGCCTATGCGCCGCTGTTTCTGTTGTGGTTCGGTCCCGGCAATGTGCCGTCGGTGTTGCTGGTCGCGTTCGTCTCGGCCTTTCCGATCGTTTACAATTCCTGGACCGGCGTCAAAGCGGTGAAGGAAATCTGGCTGCGCTCGGCGCAGGCGATGGGCGCCGACGACCGCCGGCTGTTCCGCCACGTCATCCTGCCGGGCGCGCTGCCTTACATCATGACCGGGCTCCGCCTCGGGCTGGCGCAGGCTTGGCGCATCCTGGTCGCGATCGAAATGCTCGCCGCGGTGCCGTGGGGTCTCGGCTGGCTCATTTTCGGCGCTCAGGAATTCTTGAACACCGACGTCATGCTGGCCGGCATCGCGGTGATCGCCGCGATCGGGCTCGCGCTCGAGAAGCTGGTGTTCCAGAAACTCGAAGATTTTACGCTGCTGCGCTGGGGTATGGTGACGACATGAACGCCGAGCGCATCCGCTCGTGGCGGCGCGGCGCAACCAGCATCGTGGTGGTGGCGGCGATCTACGAGGCGGTGGCGCAGAGCGGCGCGTTCGCGCCGGCGCTGATGCCGACCTTGCCCACCGTGGCGCAAACCTTCGCCGGCATGCTCGCCGACGGCAGCATGCTGCACCACGCCGCGGCGACGCTTTCGCGCGTGCTGCTCGGCTTTTCGTTCGCGGTTGGGGCCGGGCTGATCGTCGGCGCGCTGATGGGCCGCTTCCGCCCGGTCGAGCAGTTCGTGCTGCCGCTCGCCAGCGCCCTGATGCCGATCCCCTCGCTCGCCTGGATCCCGGTTTTCATCCTGTGGTTCGGGCTCGGCAACGCCGTGACGATCCTGATCGTGTTCTACGCCGCGCTGTTTCCGATGCTGCTCAACACCTGGTCCGGCGTGCGCGCGGTCAACCCGATCTGGCTGCGCGCGGCGGGCGCGATGGGCGCGACCGAGCGCAAACTGTTCTGGAAGGTGATCGTGCCCGGCGCCTCGCCGTTCATCATCGCCGGCTTGCGCCAATCGTTCCTGCGCGCCTGGATCGCGGTGATCGGCGCCGAGATGCTGGCGGCGTCCGATTGGGGCCTGGGCTGGGTGATCTTCGACGCCAAGCAATTCCTCAACGCCGACGTCATGCTGGCCTCGATCGCGGTGATCGGGCTCATTGGCTTTGTCACCGAGCGCCTGGTGTTCGGCTCGCTGGAACGCGCCACCATCTACCGCTGGGGCATGACGCGCGTGGGGCAGGGGTAACTAGCGAGGCTTCGCCTCAGACCGACGAGGCGTGTCGGGCTTCATCGCCATCGATGAGCAGAATTTTTATCCAGCGATGCGGCTTGGCGGCTCCTTCTCCCCGCACGCGGGGAGAAGGTCGGGATGAGGGGGCGCCGCCGTCGACGCTGCGGCGAAGATTGTCTCCCAAACGCCTGCAATATTTTCCAGCACTTCGTTATTCCAGAAAC
>JASHPU010000153.1 GCA_030037885.1 Xanthobacteraceae bacterium
GCAGCGAGAGCTGGCGCGGCGGAGCTTCCTGCGCCATGCGGTCGGTGAGCGGCGTCGGATATTCGCCGGTGAAGCAATGATCGGTGAATTGCGGGCGCAGCGGATTGCGGCCCTTTTCACCCATGGCGCGATAGATGCCGTCGACCGAGAGGAACTGCAGCGAGTCGGCGCCGATGAATTGCCGCATGCCTTCGAGATCGTGGGTCGCCGCCAACAGCTTGTCCTGCTCGGGCGTGTCGATGCCGTAATAGTCGGGATGGGTGATCGGCGGCGAGGCGATACGGAAGTGCACTTCGCGGGCGCCGGCGTCGCGCATCATGTGGACGATCTTCACCGAGGTGGTGCCGCGCACGATGGAATCGTCGATCAGCACGATGCGTTTGCCGGCGACCACGGCGCGGTTGGCGCTGTGCTTCAATCGCACGCCGAGCTGGCGGATGTGCTGGGTCGGCTCGATGAAGGTGCGGCCGACGTAATGGTTGCGGATGATGCCGAGCTCGTACGGGATGCCGGATTGCTGGGCATAGCCGATGGCCGCCGGCACGCCGGAATCGGGCACCGGCACGACCACGTCGGCGGCGGCCGGCGCTTCGCGCGCCAGCTCGATGCCGCAGGTCTTGCGGACGTCGTAGACGCTGCGGCCGCCGATGATCGAATCCGGCCGCGAGAAGTAGATGTATTCGAAAATGCACGGCCGCGCCGGCAAGTTGCCGAATGGCTTCTCCGAGTGCTCGCCGTCGTCGTCGAAAATGACGATTTCGCCGTTCTCGACGTCGCGCACGTATTGGGCGCCGATGATGTCGAGGGCGCAGGTTTCGGAGGCGAGGATCGGGCAGCCGTCAAGCTTGCCGATCACAAGCGGTCGGATGCCGAGCGGATCGCGGGCGCCGACCAGCTTCTTGTTGGTCAGGCCGACGAACGCATAGGAGCCTTCGAGCAGTTGCAGGCCTTCGATGAGGCGGTAGACGAAGCGATTGCGGTGCGAGCGCGCGACCAGATGCAGGATCACCTCGGTATCGGTGGTCGACTGCATCATGGCGCCGTCGCGCACCAGCTGGCGGCGGAGCGTCAGCCCGTTGGTCAGGTTGCCGTTGTGGCCGATGGCAAAGCCGCCGGCATTCAGCTCGGCGAACAGCGGCTGCACGTTGCGCAGGATGGTTTCGCCGGTGGTCGAATAGCGCACATGGCCGACTGCCGCTGTGCCGGGCAGCCGGTCGATCACCTCGCGCCGCGAGAACGCGTCGCCGACCAAGCCCAGTCGGCGCTCGAGGTGGAAGCGCTTGCCGTCGAAGGAAGCGATGCCGGCGGCCTCCTGGCCGCGGTGCTGCAGCGCGTGCAGACCAAGCGCGGTAAGCGCTGCGGCGTCTGGATGGCCGAAAATGCCGAATACGCCGCACTCCTCGCGCAGCCGGTCGCCGTCAAGGTCGAGGAGGGCAGGTTCAGTGGCGGTCAATTTGGACCTCCGTTCGGGTCAACCCGCCGGCCTGTCGGCGGGTGGGTTCGATGCCCCGTGCTGCTGACCAGGTGCCGCGTCCTGCGGCTCGGGCTCGGCGCCCTTATTGCTTTTGTACTTCAAATATAGGGCTTCCAGGTCCGGCGACATAGAGCGCAGCCAGTCGGCCGTATTGGTCAGGAACACCTTGGATTTGGCGTCCGCCACCCAGGTCGGCTGCGATTTTGTCGGCACCAGCCAGTCGAAAAAGGCAAACGCCACCACGACGATGATCAGGCCGCGCCCGAGCCCGAACACAAATCCCAGGGTGCGATCAAGCGCGCCGACCCGGCTATCGAGCACCATGTCGGATATGCGCACGGTGACGACCGAGACCACGAGCAGCGTGAGCAGGAATACCCCGCCGATCACGGCACCCTTGGCGATGAGCTCGCTGTTGAAGTAGGCGGTCGCTGCCGGCACCAGCTTGCCATAGGCGTAAAGGGTTGCCCCGGCCGCCAAAATCCACGCCGTGATCGACAGAATCTCGCGCATAAAACCGCGAATCATGGCCAGCAGCCCGGAAATCAGCATCACGGCTAGGAGCACGATGTCGAGGAGCGTGATCATATCCAACGCCTGCCCGCTGGTTCCTCTGGCGACGTGGCGTGTATAGCCGGGCGCCACGATGCCGTCATCCGCCTTGTCGCTTGTTCACTGTTTCTAGCCCGAGAAGGTTAGGATTTTCCGGCTTGTCGAGCCGCTGGCGTAATGGGCCGTGTTCCTGCCGCGCCACGCGCTATTCAGCCGCCACGCCGCGATCATGCTCGACCCGCCGCGACGGCTCACCGCGCGCCACGATCTCAGACACCAGATTGACCAGCATTCCCACTGTGGTGAGCGAAAGCCCGATCTCGGCGATTTCACCGCGCGCCGCCTCCGGAACGATGGCCCGGGTGAAGCCGAGTTTCTGCGTCTCCTTCAGCCGTGCCGCGGTCTGCGCCACCGGGCGCATCGCCCCCGACAGCGACACTTCGCCGAAATAGACCGCATCGGCCGGCAGCGGCGCGCGCGCCAGCGATGACACCAAAGCCGCCGCGGCAGCGACATCGGCCGCCGGTTCCTGAATGCGCAAGCCGCCGGCGACGTTGAGATAGACGTCGTGGCCGGACAGGCGGATGCCGCAATGCGCCTCCAGCACCGCGAGCACCATGGAGAGCCGGCTCGGGTCCCAGCCGACCACGGCGCGGCGCGGCGTGCCGAGCGTGGTCGGTGCGACCAGCGCCTGGATTTCCACCAGGAGCGGCCGGGTGCCCTCGATGCCGGCGAACACGGCGGTACCGGGGCTGCCG
>JASHPU010000154.1 GCA_030037885.1 Xanthobacteraceae bacterium
GCGCGTCGAAGGTGATGGCGCGGAAGCCGGGGTTCGAAACGTCGGGCGAAATCGAGGCGGTGCGGTTGGTCGGGCCGATGGCGCCGGCGACAAAGCGCGGCCGCCCGTCCTCGCGCTCGGCCATGTGCGCCGCTTCGCGTGCGAGCCGCGCGCCCTCGGCGTTGAGCTCGTAGGCGATCTCGGCCATGCCGTAGTCGGCCTGCGCGATGCGCGTCGATGAGAACGTGTTGGTCGAGACGATGTCGGCGCCGGCGCGGAAATAGGCGAGGTGGATCGAGCGCACCGCGTCGGGCCGGCTCAAGTTGAGCAAATCGTTGTTGCCGCGCACCTCGCGGTTCCAGGCGTCGAAGCGCGCGCCGCGAAAGCCTTCTTCGCCCAGCCCGAGCGCCTGGATCATGGTGCCCATGGCGCCGTCGAGCACCAGAATGCGCTCCGCCGCCAGCGCCCGCAGCGCCGTTTCGGTTGAAGAAAGAGCCGGAGGTTGAAACGCCAACTTGGACATGGGCTACGACCGCTCCCGCTCCCCGTAGGGGAGATTACGACGTAGTCGCCTCGCCGTTTGGGGACTGGCCTTCATCTTCCGAGCCCCCTCACCGCGACCCTCTCCCCTCCGGGGAGAGGAAGCGCACCGCGAGCTTCGTCGCGCACAGAGATTTGGTCCTGATGCGGCCGCAGGCCGAGCAGGTGACAAATGGCGTAGACCAGGTCGGCGCGGTTCATGGTGTAGAAATGAAAATCGCGCACCCCGTGATCGACGAGATCGAGCACCTGCTCGGCGGCGACCGCCGCGGCGATGAGCTTGCGCGTCGCCGCATCGTCGTCGAGGTTTTCGAACCGCTCGGCGAGCCAGGCCGGCACCGCGGCGCCGCAGCGCGCCGCGAAATTCCTGGTGCTCTTGAAATTCTGCACCGGCAGAATGCCGGGCACGATCGGAATATCGATGCCGCGCGCACACACCCGGTCGAGATAGCGGAAGTAAAGATCGTTCTCGAAGAAGAATTGGGTGATGGCGCGGCTGGCTCCGGCGTCGACCTTGGCCTTGAGCATGTCGATGTCGGCGGCGACCGACGGGCTGTCCGGATGCTTTTCCGGATAGGCGGCGACCGACACTTCGAGCCCGCCGCATTGTTCGCCGCAGCATTTGATGCCGGCGACCAGATCGGCGGCGTTGCGGTAGCCGCCCGGATACGGCGCATAGCGTTCGCCGGCGCCGCCCGGCGGATCGCCGCGCAGCGCCACGATGTGGCGCACGCCGGCTTCGGTGTAAGCGCGGATCACCGCGTCGATCTCGGCGCGCGTCGCCGCGACGCAGGTCAAATGCGCCGCCGGCGTCAGCATGGTTTCCGCCACAATGCGCTTGACGGTCGAGTGGGTGCGCTCGCGCGTCGAGCCGCCGGCGCCGTAGGTGACCGAGACGAAATTCGGCGACAGCGGCGCGAGACGGGCGATCGCCTGCCACAGCGATTGCTCCATCTCGGCGGTCTTCGGCGGAAAGAACTCGAACGAAACGCGGATCGCGTGCGGCCGGCCGGCGCGCACGAAGCGGCTCGCGCGTGGAACGCCCGTGTCCATCATGCCACCTCACGGGCCGGCGGCGCTGCCAACAGGATGCGCGGATCGCGCGCCAGCCAGAGCGACACCGCGATCTTGCCTTCCGGCCCGGGCGGCGGCGGCAGCGTCTGTTGGCGCACCAGTTCGAGGCCGGCGCCTTCCAGCCATTGCGTCACTGTCTCGGCGGCAAAGCCGAGCCGGCGATGGGCGTGCTGCTCGCGCAGGAATTCGAGATCATGCGGCGCGAAGTCGACCACCATGAACCGGCCGCCCGGCCGCAGCACGCGCGCCGCCTCGGCGACGGCGCGCGGCCCATCGTCGAGGAAGTGCAGCACCTGATGCAGGATGACGACGTCGAAGGAGTCGCGCGGCAGCGCCAGATTGTAGATGTCGCCGTGGCGGACGCTGCAGTGCTGCAGGCCGGCGCGGTCGAGCCGCGCCCGCGCCAGCGCGAGCATGTCGAGCGACAGATCGAGGCCGAGTCCGCGCTCGATGTCGGGCGCGAACAGTTCGAGCATGCGGCCGGTGCCGGTGCCGAGATCGAGCAGCGCGCGGATCGGCTTGTCGGCGAGCGCCGCGCGCACCGCCGCTTCGACGGCGGCATCGGCGACGTGCAATTTGCGGATGCGGTCCCACTCGGCGGCGTGGCGGCGGAAATAGGCTTGCGCGGCGGCGACGCGCGCGCCGCGCACAGCGGCGAGCCGCTCGCGGTCGCGCCCGATCACCGCATCCCCGGCATCGAGCCGCGCGATCAGCCCGCGCACGACGTCGGCGGCGCTGCCGCGCTCGCCGAGCCGGAAGAACGCCCAGGCGCCTTCGCGGAAGCGTTCGACCAGACCGGCCTCGGCGAGCAGGCGCAAATGCCGCGACAGCCGCGGCTGCGACTGGTGCAGAATGGCGGTGAGGTCGGAGACCGTCAGCTCGGTCTCGGCGAGCAGCGCCAAAATGCGCAGCCGCGTCGCTTCGCCGGCCGCTTTGAGCGCCGCAGTGAGCGTTGGGAAGCCAATGGGCGGAGTTCCAGAGGACATAAAGATATCTTTATACGATTAAGTGAGGGATGGCAATGGGCAAAATGGGATGTGGCCCACAAAATGTCATTCCGGGGCCGAGCGAAGCGAGGAGCCCGGAATCCATAAGACCGGCGCTTGGGGTTATGGATTCCGGCCTCGGCGCTTCGCGCCGATCCGGAATGACGACAGACCTTATCGGGGGCGCTTGGCGCGCCGCGGGCCGCGTGCGAACCTCGGCGCATGACCGAAGCGGCGAAAAACCGGGACCCCTACGGGCTGCGCGAGGGCGAAGTCGCCGTGGCGTTGCCGGAAAAATTCGATGCCTCTCTTTATTATATCGGCCGCATCCGTACGCCGTGGCGGCGCCGCGAGGAGTGCCCGAAGAACGCCCACGAGGCTGATGCGCAGTGCACCGTCGAACTCGATCCGCGCTGGACCGACGCGCTGAAAGGCCTCGAGACCGCAACCCACGTCATCGTGCTGTACTGGATGGACAAAGCGCGGCGCGACCTGATGCTGCAGGCGCCGCGGCACTATGCCGAGCCGCGCGGCACTTTCGCGCTGCGCTCGCCGGCGCGGCCCAATCCGATCGCGCTCGCGGTGGCGCGGCTTGTTCGCATCGACCGCAACCGGCTCACTGTCGTCGGCATCGATTGCCTCGACGGCACGCCGCTCCTCGACATCAAACCGTACTTCGCCTCGACCGATGCGGTGCCGGATGCGGTCGTCGGCTGGCATGCCGAGCGCGGGCAAAGATAACGTATTACAACGAGCGCACTCATCTTGGCCCTCATCCTGAGGTGCGCGCCGAAGGCGCGCCGCGAAGGATGAGGAAATGAGTCAGCAATAAGAGCGGCCAGTATTACGCCGCAACGGCGCGTTGGCGCACGCTTTCGATCAACGAGGCACGATGCTGGCGGGCATGAGCAACGCGCCCGGCATGGACGACCCGCTGCACAATCTTCTTGCCGCGCGCAGCCGCGCAGCGGTGGTTATCGACGCCATGGTCGCCAAGATCAGCCAGGCGGACGACACGGTGCTTCGACGAGTCGGTCGACATAAAGGGCTGGCGACCGCACGATTATGCGCGCAACTACCATGGTTCGGCCCGTCGTTCGATTTGCGACGCCCGGACTGATAGTTTTCGACGCCGTCGGCGGTCAGGCCTCGCCGGCGGTCTCCAGCATGACGCTGCCCATGGCATCGCTGGCGGACTTGCCCGCCCAGGCGACGTACTGGAAAGCCGGATAATAGCGCTCGCAGGAATCGATCGCGCTGCCGAGGACGACTTCGCATTGCCGCGGCGAAACCGTCATGCCGCCGGCAAGAGGAAGCGAATGGCGAAACAGAACGAGCCCTGGTTTTGCCCAGATATCGAAGTGGCCGAGCCATAATTGCTCGTTGATGCTGGTGATCAGCTCCTGCACCGCCGTCCGCCGCGGCTCAGGCGGTCGCAAGTCGAACGCACAGGCGAGATGCAGCACTTCGATCTCGCTCATCCACGTAAATGAGACCTGGTAGCTGACCCAGTTGCCTGAAACCAAAAACGCAATCTCGTCTTCAGCTTCTCTTTCGAACGACCAGGCATTGGCAATGGCGATCTCTTCGATAACGCCGAGCGGATTAGCGATCGCCGTCGTTTCGACTTTTGCGTTTGCGTAAGACATACCCATCCCCGCCCCATCCCGCAATGCGGTTGGCTCCAACGAATGTAGAGCGCCGTTGCGCCACCATCCCCCATACGCCGTCCGATTATGTTTATGTTCTCCGCCGCGTCCCTCGCCGCGTCGGGTACCGGACTTTCGAAAGGTTTCATCACAGTTGGGCGAACGCTTGATGCAAGTATGATCTTTGTGCGGCGACCACTGAATTCGCCCTAGGCTCCTACAACCTGTGGTACAAGCGACACCAAGGCCTCCTGATAAGCGGCGTTGAGTCTTCTGGTCTCCGCCTCGGCAAGCTTGATGAATGCCGGCGACATGCCGTGGACCCTGTCCGGATGATTTTGTTTGATCAGCGCCTTGTAGGCTTTCCTCAACTCGTCCTGCGACGCCGAGGGCGAAAGGCCGAAAATCTCGAACCAGGCGCGGCGTTCCGGGGGATTGATCGCGGCAATTTCAGCCGTCCCGTTTTGCCCGGCTGCGCTGCTTTCATCCCGCCAAATACTTTGCTGCGGCTCCGCGCGCCTCAGATCCTTGAGCACGAGAAACTCGACGCGATATATTTTGCAAAGATGTATGCGCTGCAGCAAATAAACGACGGGCCCGGCGAGCGTCGCAAAAGCAATGCTGACGACGTTGGCGCAGACCAGCGGCCCGAGCGGGCACCAAAGCAACAGCGTGATTCCGCTGCTCGCCGCGGGTTCGATCCAGCGTTCGGACAGTTCGGCTGTGGCCGTCAGCAGCGAGAAGCCGACGAGATACGCGCCGACCGCATAGCCGACGGCAAAGCGCGCGCTCAACATGTGAATCCACGACCGCAGACGATCGAGGGGCTGACGGTTGAGCCGCAGTATCGCCGCCCGCAAATGCGCGGCAAGGGCGTGGAGGTCGGCAAATGCCTCGCTGTCCGCTTCGGCGCGATGGGCGCTGCTGCCTGACAGCAGCCGGTCGAACAACGTGGCAGGCGTGCTGCGGCTATCGATCTCCTCGATCTGGCGACAGACGCGGCCGTAAAGCGCAATGGCACGATTCCATTCCGCCGCCTCGGATTTGCGCAACGAGAATTCCGGCTGGGCGCGTCGGATTTTTGCGCATTTGCGGACATAGGCGAGGAGCAGGCCCGGCGGCACCGCCCATAGCGCCAGCAAGGCGGCATCGGCGAGCGATGCTGAAAGCTCATAGCCGGTTCGCAATTCGATCATGGCACGCACGCATGACAGATCCAGACCAAATGCATGACGATTACGCTTCGCGTCGTCTCTACGCCGGCGCGGACGGGCTATTCGGATGATCTCCTCTTGCTGCGGCGGCGCAGCGGTCGCCGCCGGTTGCAGAGTCTAATGGTTCTGCGCGGCGCGCTCACGCCACTGCAGGAAATCGCGAAACAACGCCTCCCGCTCGGCTTCGTTGGCCGGCGCGTTCGGCTGGCCCTTCAGGAACGCCTGGAAGTCCACTTTTTCCTGCTGTTGGCGCTGCGCCTCGATCTGCTGCAGCATGTCCGCGGCGGGGCCCCACCTGGTCCAGCCCGGAACGGTGGCCGCCAAATTCACGTCGCGCCATTTCGGATGATACGGCGGGTGCTGAAACTTGTCCCACCGCGTGAACAGGTATTGCACGAAGCGCTGCACTTTCAGATAGCGGTCGGTATTTTTCTGCCAGTTATAGACCGCGAGAACCGCCGGAACCGCGATCGTATCGATCCGGTCGGCGCCCTGCAGCAGATTGGGGTAGTCCTTGTTGGTGAACTCGCCGAGCGTGTAGTAGTCCTCGAACATTTTGGTGAACGGGATATTCACCAGGTGCAGTCCGGAGTTCGGCGGGATTTTCGAAAAGAACTCGACCGGCTTCGGGATCACCCGGGCGATGGCGTCGATTTCGCCGTCCTTGAGCTTCTGCAACGCGCTGGCCTGATCGATCATGACCTGCTGCACGGGAATGTTGAGCCGCTGGAACACGATGGTCCCGGTCAGGCTCGCTCCGGTCCCGGCCGGGCCGAAATTGACCTTCTTGTTACGCAGATCGGCCAGGCTGTGCACGTCGTCGCGTGCCAGGATGTGCAGCTCCGAGATCGGCAGGCGAATGATGTACTGGACGCGACGATCGAGGTTGGGCGTCTTGCGTACGGTCCGGAAATATTCGAACACGTCCGCTTGCGTGATGGCGAGGTCGACGCCGCGCAGGTAGAGCAGATCGTCGAGGTTCGACGCCGCGCCGAAGGAGACGATCGGCAGGATGCGCAGGTTGTCGCCGTCGTCGAGCGCGTTCGCCATCTCCGCGGCAAGCCGCATGTAGGTTCCGGTGAACAGGCCGCCGACGATGCCGACCGTGTCAGCGTTCTTTTTCTCGCGCAGCACGACATCGCTGCCGCCCTGCGCAATCGTTTTCGGTATCTCCTGGGCCGCAAGATTGAGGCTGAACAGCCCGATGATCGACGCGATCAGCGACGCAACAACAAAACGACCGCGCATCAGATACCCTCATTCGTTTCCCCGCGCTCCAAAGAGCGCCCGTCTCGCTCAGGTTCGGTCACGATTGTGGCAAGGCTAGGATGCCGGCGCTCGAATCGTTAACCCTAATTCGATTTTTGCCGTGGTTTTACTTTCGCCATAATTTTGCG
>JASHPU010000155.1 GCA_030037885.1 Xanthobacteraceae bacterium
GTTCGGCAACGCGCGCATCCGCGTGGTGCCGCGCCCGCGCAAGGACGATTCCGCCGAGGTCTATATCGGAGAAGAGTTCGTCGGCGTGCTGTTCGTCGATGACGAGGACGACGAGCGCTCATACAATTTCCAGATGGCGATTCTGGGCAGTGATCTGGAATAGCAGGAATCAGTAGTCAGTTATCAGTAATCAAAAAGCTCGGAAGCGGTCGTGCTTTTCCGATGCCCCGAGCGTCCTCTCTTCTGATTACTGAGTCTGATTACTGATTCCTGTTCCGTAGCTGCGCCAACAGCCGGTCGAAACCGGTGGCAAGCTTGCGCCAATCCTTGAGCCAGTCCCTCGCGAAGCGCAGCGTGACCACGACGCGACCGACCTCGCGGTCGGCAAGGCAGTTGCCGGGAACGATTCCGACCTGCCGTGTGCAGCGCGCGAAAAAGCGATCGGGGGCGTCGGCAAAATAAACCAGGTCCTCGCCCTGATAGGGTGAGCCGGTGCGGAACGGCAGAATGGCAAGTCCATCCACGCCGGCGCTGGCGGTCGCCTCGACATAGCGCGGATAAATGCTGCGGAGCCGCTCATTCGGCGGCAGCACCGAGCCGAGCGGGGCAATGGTCACGAACAGGCGTCCGGCGACCTGGGCTGTCGAGGCCGCGGCCGCCGTCTCCGTTGCCGAACTGCCGTCCGGCGGCGGCTTGAGCGAGGGCCACAGGAAGGCGAGGTCGATGCGCTCGTGCGGGCCGGGCTGGCGTTCTACTGCGGCGCGGATCGCACCCGGCGGCACTTCGAACAGCACGCCGTCGATCGTGACCGGTATGGCAGGCGCGTCGAGCGCAACCGGCGCGCCCGACCACGTCGGCCACAGTACGTAGGCAACGAAGCTGCCACCCAACAGCGCGAGCGCGAGAAAAAGCGCCAACGGTGGCAGCGGAAAACCGCTGCCCATGCGGCGGATTTTTTGCGGGTGAGCGACGTGCGTCGCCATGTCGACCGTCCTCTGTCGGGCGAATCAGCGGCGAGTATCGCACGCCGATACGGCGTGCGCGGGGCCGGCGCCCGACGTGCATTAACCTTTCTTTAATCATTCCGTGGCGGCGCGCGCCGGCCTTTGCCATGGCTTGGCGCCAACAGGAGGCGCTGGGCATGTTGGATCTGGCGTGGCCGGCGGTTTCGCCGCAGGCGATCGAGTCGTTTTTCTCGCTGACCTTGGGTTTTGGCGTCGCCGGTCTATGCGCTACGGGCTACGGCGTGTTCGCCGATCAGCTGCCGAGCTTCCGGCTGCTTGAGGTCGGCCCGGCGGCGGCGCGCTTCGCCTTCATCCCGCTTTTGATGTTTGCGGCGCCCTTCATCATCATGCGCAACACGCTGCGCGGCCGGCGCATCGAAGGCCGCCGCGCCGAGTTCGTCATGGTCGCAACCGTGATCGCCGGATTGTGGAGCCTGATGTCCGGCACCGTCGTCGTCATGGCGCTGCAGGCGCTGCTCAACAGCTGACGACGATAGACGAAAAGACAGCTCTGTTCATCCGTCGCATGCCATTCGTCCGTCATCTGAAAAAGGTTGCGGGCGGCCCTTGGGGGAGAGCCGCCCGCGCACGAACCCGGTCTGGGGGACGGGGAGGGGTGGGGACGTGACCGGGCTCGCGGAACTCCTTTGCTCTTGTTGCGCTTTAAGGGTGCTCAGCGCGGCGTGGCGGTGAGCGGCACCGGCCGCGGCTCGCCGAGCGACACCCAAAGGTTGGGATCGGATTGCGACTGGCGCTTCACGAAGCGGTAGCCGGTGTCGGACCACAACAGAATGTCGTCGCGCTGATTATCGAGAATGAACTCGCCCTTGTCGGTCTTGACGGTCAGTATGGCGTGACCGTCGCCGTGCTGGTCGCGCACGACGGTGATCAGCAGCGCCTCGCGGGGCCAGCCCGCGCGCAACAGCATGCGGCGCTTCTCCAGCACGTAGTCCTCGCAGTCGCCGTAACCGTCGTCGGGATAATTCCAGCGCTCGACCACGCCCCAGTGTTCGAGATCGGTCATCGGCTTGATATTGGTGTTGACCCAGCGGTTGACGCGGACCAAGTCCTTCCATGCCGCCGTCGTCAGCACCACGTCGCGCGGCGGCGATGGCGTGGTCTTGCACTCCGGATCGTACTCGATGCAGAACTCGACCCAGCCGATCGGCGGCTTGGTATCGGGCCCCAGCGTCGCGAACAGCGGCCGGTTCTGCGCGGTGCTCGCGGTCGGGCAGCCGAGCAGCGCAAAGCCCATCAGGCCCGCCGCGGCTGCGCGCTTGAGGATCGCCGTCGCACTCGCACTCATGTTGACCCCTTCCCGTCTTGTTGGGGTCACGTTTCGCACAAAGCATTTGCAGCGCCGCTAAGTTGGTTCGTTCAATTTGAAGCAAACACAAGTCAAGAACGCCGGCAATTCGGGCGCAAGTTGCGGCGTTTGTCATGTGAAATTCGAGCTATTCGATTTTGGCTAAAAGTGTAACGATTGGACAAAACGCTCGAATTTTTGCGGCTCGAAACGTTTGTCGGTGCGCATCTGGCGCGCCGCGCGCCTGCTGCGCAGCGGCTCGGCTTCGTTGTCGTTCGTCCAACAGTCGGCAAAAAATTTCGACGAATGCTTTTACCTGCCGGTCACCGTTTTAAAGAAACGATGGTTGCTCCGGCCCCGGCGTCGCCGCATCGCCCGGCGGCACGACGCGCCGGCCGCTCAGCCAATAGCTGAGCCGGTCCAGGTAGAGATAGATGACCGGCGTCGTGTAAAGCGTGAGGAACTGCGACACCAATAGACCGCCGACGATGGCGATGCCGAGCGGCCGTCGCAGCTCGGAGCCGGCGCCTTGCCCGAGCGCCAGCGGCAGGCCGGCGCCGATGGCGCACATGGTGGTCATCATGATCGGCCGGAAGCGCAACAGGCAGGCCTGACGGATCGCCTCGTCCGGGCTCTTGCCCTCATGCCGTTCCGCTTCCAGGGCGAAGTCGATCATCATGATTGCGTTCTTCTTGACGATGCCGATCAAGAGAATGATGCCGATGAAGGCGATCAGGCTGAGATCGTAGCCGAACAGCATCAGCATCAACAGCGCGCCGACGCCGGCCGAGGGCAGCGCCGACAGGATGGTGATCGGATGGATGAAGCTTTCGTACAGCATGCCGAGCACCACGTAGACGACCACGATGGCGGCGAGGACCAGAAGCGGCGTCGAGGTAAGCGACGCCTGGAACGCCTGCGCGGTGCCCTGGAACGAGCCGTGCAGCGTCGCCGGGGTATGAAGCTGCGCGCTCAGCGCGGAGATGGCGTCGACTGCCTGGCTTAGCGCGATGCCGGGGGCCAGATTGAAGGAGAGCGTCACCGCTGGAAACACGCCCTGGTGATTGATGGTGAGCGGCTGCACCGACGTGGAAAAATGCGCCACGGTCGACAGCGGCACCTGCGCGCCGTTGGCGCCGGGCACATAGAGGCGGGACAGCGCGGTGGCTCCGACCTGGAACCTCGGTTGCACTTCGAGAATGACCTTGGTCTGCTGCGTGGCGGAATAAATGGTCGCCACCTGCTCCTGTCCGAACGCCGCATAGAGCGCGGCGTCGATGGCGGAGAGCGAAATGCCGAGCCGCGATGCGGTGTCGCGGTCGACCTCGATCGGAATGTGCGGCGAGGCGATCTGCTGATCGGAGGCGACGTCGGTGAGAATCTTCATCGCCTCCATCTTGCCGAGCAGGATGGGCGCCCAGTGATTGAGTTCGTCGGAGTCCGTGTCGGTCAGCGTGTACTGGTATTGCGCCTGCGACAGCCGTCCGCCGATCGTGACGTCCTGGCCGGCCTGCATGTAGAATCTGGCGCCGATCACCTTGGCGACCTGCGGCCGCAGCCGCGCCATCACCTTTGCGATCCCCGGCCGCTGTGAGAACGGTTTGAGCTGGATGAACATGCGGGCGGTATTCTCGCTGGCATTGCCGCCGGTCGCGCCGGCGAAGCTGACCATGCCGGAAACTGCGGGGTCGGCGACGATGATCTTCGAGATTTGGTCGTTGATCTTGGACATTCCGGCGAATGAAATGTCTTGTCGGGCCTCGACCTGGCCGAACAGGAAGCCGGTATCCTGCTCCGGAAAGAAGCCCTTGGGAATCTCGACGTACAGATAGCCGGTCAATACGATCAGCGCGATGGTGGCGAGCAGCATCGGCAAGCGATGGGCGAACACCCAGTCGAGGCCCCGCTCGTAGACCGCGAGCGAGCGGTCGAAGAAACGCTCGAAGGCGCGGCTGATTCGGCCCGGCCTCCGCTCGTGCTCGCGGGCGAGAAATAGCGAGCACATCATCGGCGTGAGCGTCAGCGCGATGAAGGCGGAGGCGACGACCGCGATGCTCACGGTCATGGCGAATTCGTGGAACAGGCGGCCGACGATGCCCGACATCAGCAACAGCGGAATAAACACCGCGATCAGCGAGAACGTGATCGATATGATGGTGAAGCCGATCTGGCCGGCACCGATCAGAGCGGCCTCGAAGGCGGACTGCCCGGCCTCGATGTAGCGCACGATGTTCTCGATCATGACGATGGCATCGTCCACCACGAAGCCCACCGCGATGGTCAGTCCCATCAATGACAGATTGTCGATGCTGTAGCCGAACAGATACATGACGCCGAAGGTGGCGATGATCGACAGCGGCACCGTTACGCTGGGAATGGACGTCGCCCACGGCGTACGCAGAAAAGCGAAAATGATCAGCACCACCAGGACGCCGGTGATGAGCAACGTCATCTCGACATCTTGGACTGAGGCGCGGATATTTTCCGAGCGGTCGCTGACCAGATCGACATGCACCGAAGGTGGGATCGACTGCAGCAGGCCCGGCAGTATCGACTTGATCTGATCGACGACCTGCAAGGTGTTGGCGCCCGCTTCGCGCCTGATCAGCAGCAGTTCGGATGGCTTGTCGTTAAACCAGGCGCCGGTGCGCGGGTTGACCGAGGAATTGATGACGCTGGCGACGTCGCCGACCTTGACCGGCGCGCCGTTCTGGTAGGCCAGGATGATCTGGCGGAAGTCGTTGGGGTCGAACAGCTGATCGTTGGTGTCGAGCGTGAATTGTTGCTGCGGTCCTTCCAGGTTGCCTTTGGGTGAATCGAGGGTCGCATTGGAGAGGGCGGTCTGCACCTGGGCGAGGCTCAGGCCGCGCGAAGCCAAAGCCTGGGGGTCGACCCGCACGTGAATGGCCGGCAGCTGCTGGCCGGCGATGTCGACCTGGCCGACGCCGGGCACCGTCGACAGCGACTGCGCCAGGATGACGTTGGCGTAGGCGTCGATCTGATAGAGCGGCATGGCGTCGGAATACACGGCGTAGATCAGGATCGCCCGCTCCGCCGGATTGGTCTTGCGGTAGGTCGGCGGCGTCGGCAGGTTTTTCGGCAATAGTCCGCTGGCCGCGTTGATCGCGGTCTGCACGTCGCTCGCCGCACCGTCGATGTTGCGGCTCAGATCGAATTGCAGCGTGATGGTGGTCTGGCCCAATCCGCTGGTCGAGGTCATCTGCGACAGGCCGGGTATCGCGGTGAACTGATCTTCGAGCGGCGTCGCCACGGTGGCCGCCATGGTCTGGGGACTGGCGCCGGGCAGTTGCGTGGTGACGACGATGGTGGGGAAATCGATATTAGGCAACGCCGCGACCGGCAACAGCTCGTAAGCCACCAGGCCGAACAGCAAAATGCCAGCCATGAGCAGCGTCGTGGCGATCGGTCGGCGGATGAAGGTTTCCGACACGTTCATCGCGGCTAGTCCGCCTGAGCCTCGGCCTCCGGCACTGCTGGTTGCGTGGTCTGCTGCACGGCGACCACGACGCCGGTGGCGAGCCGGTACTGTCCGTCGGTGACGACCTTTTCGCCGCCGGACAGGCCTTTTTGGATCACGGTAACGCCGCCCTGGCGGTGGCCCGGCGTGACGTCGACCCGGCGAACCTTGTTGTCGTTATCGATCACATAAACGTAGGAGCCGCTCGGCCCAGCCATGATGGCCGGCGCCGGCACCGTCACGACGTCATGCAGCATCGACACCGTGAGTTCCGCCCGTACGAATTCGCCGGGCCACAGCCGGAGGTCTTTGTTGTCGAAGGTGGCTTGCAGCAAAATAGTGCCGGTCGTGGTGTTGACCTGATTGTCGATCAACGTGAGCTTGCCAGTCTCGATCAGCTTGCGGTCCTGGGTATAGACGCCAACCTGGAGCGCGCCGGCCGCCTGGTTGTGCTGGATCTCATCGAGCCGGTCCTGCGGGACATTGAAGGTTACCCAGATCGGCTGGAGTTGCGCGATCGAGACCAAAGGGCTGCCGGACGTCTGCCCGCTCGTGGTCGTGCTCGGAGTGGACGTCGTACCCGTTCCCGCCGAGGTTTGGCTGGGACCGACGAGATTGCCGAGATCGACCATGAGCTGCCCGGCGCGTCCGGTGATCGGCGAGGTGATGTGGGCATATTGCAGATTGAGCTGCGCAGTCTCGACGTTCGCCTGATCGAGTTGCACGGTGCCCTTGTCCTGCTCGACTACGAATTCCTGGTCCTGGGCCTGCTGCTTGGCGATCGAGTTCTGCTGCTCGAGCGTCTGGTAGCGTTGCAGATCAAGCTGCGCCTCCTTGAGCACTGCCTCGTCATGTTGCAATTGCGCCTGTGCCTGATCGAGCGCGGCTTGAAACGGCCGGGGATCGATCACAAACAACCCCTGGCCCTGCTTGACGATCTGTCCGGGCGTGAACTCGATCTTCTCGATCGTGCCCATGACGCGCGGCACGATATTGACGCTGTCGATCGATTGGACCGTCCCCACGGCGTTAATGGTTTCCGGAACGTCCTGGCGCGTCACGACGGCGGCCGTCACCGGCACGGCCGGTGCGGCGGGCGCTGGCCGGCTACGGCCGCCGACTAGCCGCGCCGCAACGACGATGAGAACGATAACGACAAGCGCTCCGAATATGGCAATGCGGCGTCGCGAACCGGTTTTTTGGAAAAGCGCCATGCAGAGGCCTGCCTAAAATGAAAGCTGCTACCCAAGCCAACGCGTAACGACCCGGAATGTCTCCCGTAAGTTCCGCGAATGCAAGGGCAACGGGCAGACCGAAGCAACGCCAAGGGTCCAGGGCAACTTAAGGATTTTTAATTTTGCGGCGGCGGAGCCGGCGCGCCGACGCGGCGTTTTCAAAGTAATGCAGTAGCGCCGCAGACGTAAGGCGGCCCACAAGAGATGATGGAGTCCCGCTATGTCGGCAGAACCTGATCCTCGAACCGGCGATTGCCGCAACCAAACCTCCGGCCGGCTCCGGACGGTCTTGCTGTCCTCGGCGGCCGCCATCGCCGTCGCCATCGTGGTCGCCGGACCGTTCGGATTCGCCGAAGGCACGATCAGCTTGGCGGGTCCTGCCCCGGCTTATGCCGCCGAAACGCCGCCGGGTTTTGCCGATCTGGTAGCCAAGGTGAAACCTGCGGTCATTTCGGTCCGGGTCAAGATCGAGGAGCAGAACAGCGCCAATAATAATGAAAATAATGAAGCCATTCCGCGCAATTCGCCGTTCTATCGGTTCTTTTTCGGACCGAACGGACAATCCAAGCAGGTGATTACCGGCGAAGGTTCTGGATTTTTCATCTCGCCGGATGGTTATGCGGTGACCAATAACCATGTGGTCGACCATGCCAAGACCGTCCAGGTGACGACCGACGACGGCAGCATCTACACCGCCAAGGTGGTCGGCACCGATCCGAAGACCGACCTTGCGCTGCTCAAGATCGACGCCAACAAGCAATTCGCCTACGTCCAGTTCGCCGACCAGCGGCCGCGCGTCGGCGACTGGGTCGTCGCGGTCGGCAATCCGTTCGGGCTCGGGGGCACCGTAACGGCGGGCATCGTTTCGGCCAGCGGCCGCGAGATCGGCGCCAGCCCGTATGACGATTACTTACAGATCGATGCCCCCATCAATAAAGGCAATTCAGGGGGGCCGGCTTTCAACACGGACGGCAAGGTGATCGGCGTGAACTCGGCGATCGTGTCGCCGTCCGGCGGCTCGGTCGGTATCGGATTCGATATTCCTGCCGACACCGCCAAGCTGGTCGTCGACGAACTCAAGCAGAAGGGCTTCGTCACCCGCGGCTGGCTCGGCGTCCAGGTGCAACCGGTAACGGCGGCGATCGCCGACAGTTTGGGCCTGAACAAGGCCGCAGGTGCGCTGGTTGATCAGCCCGAGCCGAACAGCCCCGCCGCCAAGGCCGGCGTCAAAGTGGGCGACGTCATCACCGAGGTCAATGGCACGCCGATAAAGGATGCGCGCGCCTTGGCACAACAGATCGCAAGAACGGTGCCCGGCAGTTCGGCCAAGTTGACGATCCTCCGCGACGGCAAAACTCAGAACATCGAGGTGACGCTGGCGACTATGCCGAAGCAGGAGGAGGAAGCCAATGCGCAGCCTCCGCAGCAGCGTCAGGAGCCGAGCCCGGAGCAGCATCTTGGCATGAGCCTGGCGCCTGCTCAGGATGTCGAAGGCACCGGCAAAGAGGGCGTCGTGGTGCTCGGCGTCGATCCGAACGGCCCGGCTGCGCAGAACGGCGTGGAGACCGGCGACGTCATCCTGGACGTCAGCGGCAAGGCGGTGCAAACGCCGTCGCAGGTGCGCGAGGCTATCAACCAGACCAAATCGCAGGGGCGGCACTCCGTGCTGATGCGCGTCAAGAGCCCGCAAGGTACGAGGTACGTGGCAATTCCCGTCGCTCAAGGCTGACGGGTTGTCCGGTGCGGCGGTTCAACGCCGACGTTTACGCCCGCGACCCAGCCGCCCAAAACCGTGATGGCCGCGGGATCGAGCGCGATCATGTCGGCGCGCAGGCCGGGCGCCAGCCCGCCCAGCACGCCGCCGAGGCCGAGAAACTCGGCTGGATTTTTCGTTGCAAAGCGCAGCGCATCGCTTAACGGTACATCGCAGAGCCGCACGCAATTGCGCACCGCGCTGGCCATGTCGAGAAAGGCGCCGGCGAGGGTGCCATCGGCCCGGCCGCAGCGGCCGTTCCGGACCGTGATCGTTTCGCCGTAGAGCCGGAACGAACAAGCCGTGCCGCCAACCGGCGGCATCGCGTCGCTCACCAGGATCGGCCGGCCGGCTCCGCGTAGCGCAAGGCGCAGCATCGCGGCGGCGACGTGAACGCCGTCGGCGATCAGGCCGTACCACGCATCGGGCGATTCCAGCGCGGCCGCGATCGGTCCTGGCTCCCTTGCGGCGAGCGGCCGCATGGCGTTGAACAGGTGCGTGAAGCCGCTCAAACCTTCGGTCATTGCTGTTTTGGTCTGCGCATAGGTCGCCATCGAATGGCCGAGCGCGACGCGCACGCCAGCGGCTGTGAGTTTTGCAATGAAATCCCCGGGAACTTGTTCGGGCGCCAACGTGACCAGCGTCACGCCGCGACGAGGAGCGGTGATCAGGGCGAGGTCGTTCGCCGTGGGGCGGCGCAGCGCCGTCATGTCGTGAACGCCGGCTTTTTCGAGCGACAGAAACGGACCTTCCAGATGGATGCCGAGCACGCCGGGCTCGGTGTCGATCACCGCCGCGACCGCTGCAAGCGCTGTACGCATCGTCGCAAAACTGTCGCTGATCATGGTCGGCAACAGCGCCGTCGTGCCGAGCTTGCGATGCGCCGCGACAATCGTGCGCACGCCCTCCGGAGTCGGATGATCGTTGAACAGGACATCGCCGCCGCCATTGACCTGAATATCGATGAAGCCGGGCGCGAGCCATGCGTCGTCGGGAAGTTCGTGGCGGGACATTGTCGCCGGTAAATCACTGCGCGCCACGACGGCGGCAATCCGTGCGCCGTCGATCACCACGGCGGCATTGTCGTGGAGCAGAGCGCCGTCGAACACCCGGCTTGCGGCGACGGCGTGCAGCGTCTCGGTCATCGGGTGCGCGTAACCTTTTGCAGATGCGGCGGAGCATCGATATCGGTGCCGCGCCGCTTCGCGAGCCCGACCAGAAATGCGTAAAAACTCTGGATCAGGCAAATCGCGTCGGCTTCAGCCTGTTCGGCTATAGGCGCCGGCAGTGCTACGATACGCGGTATTTGGCGCTGAGCGTGTTCCGGCTGGGCCAGCAGCACGCATGCGCTTTTGCGGCCGAGATCGGCCACCAGTTCGAGAAGTCCCGCGCGCGATTCATCGGTCGGCGCAAATACCATGACGGGATGAGCCGGCGACACCAGCGCGATCGGTCCGTGCCGGAATTCGGCGCTGCTGAATGCCTCGGCAGGCAGCGCGCAGGTCTCCTTCAACTTCAACGCCGCCTCCCGGGCGATCGCCAATGTCGGTCCGCGGCCGATGGCAATGAGGCTCGTCGCGCCGGCAAGCGGCCGCAGCGCCGCACTCCAGTCGAGCTTTGCCGCGCCGGCGAGGCGCTCCGGCAGCCGATCGCAGCCGCGGCGCAGCACCGCATCATCGGTCCACTGCGCCACGATCCGCAGCAGCGCAGCGAGCGAGCTGATAACGCTTTTTGTTGCCGCAACGCTGTGCTCGGTTCCCGCAGCCATGGGCAGAACAATGTCGCATGCTGCAGCGAGTGGACTGCACTCTTCATTGACCAGCGCCGCCGTCAGCGCTCCGGCCGTTCGCGCCATCGCGGCAGTTTCGACCAGGTCGTCGCTCGCGCCGGATTGGGAGATGGCAAGAAAGAGCTGATCCTTCAGCCGCAGCTCGCGCCGATAGACGCTGGCAATGTTAGGAGCCGCCTCGGCGACCGCAATGCCGAGATAACGCTCGATCAAATGCTTGGCGAAGGTGGCAGCATGCGCGGAGCTGCCGCGCGCGCAGCTGACGACGAGCGCGGGCGGCCGCCGCGCCAGCCGTGCCATAAGCGCCGCAAGAGGGGGCGCGATCGCGTCGGCCTGCCGACGCACCGCGTCCGGCGCCTCGCGCAACTCGGCCGCCAAGCCGGTGCCGATGGCAGTCATGGGCTAAAAATCCTTTTGCCAGTACATCGGCATCAGGCGACTTGCGCCTGCGGACGTACCGCGGAGCGCGCTATGTGGAGTGCGCCTTGCAGGGCATCGCCGATCGGCTCCACGAGATGCGATGTCGTCTCCTGGCTGAGCCGCCCTTTGATGAAAGGCGCGCAGCCGCCAACGAGCGCAATCCGATCGGCGCCGATCGCCACCAGCCGCAACGCCAGCGCCTCGACGTGGCGCGCCGCCGCCTGCATCAGCTCGGCCGCCGCCGCGTCGCCGTGCCCCTCGAAGGCGAAAATGCGTGGTGCAAATGCCGCCCAGTCGCGCGGTGTGGCGCACTGACTGAAGCGCACGATGGCGTGCGGATCGTTGTTGAAGTCGGCGAACAGCTCGCGCAAGAGCGCCGTCCAGGTGGTGCGGCCATCGCGAGCCCACAGCACGCGGCGCAAGGCCTCACCGCCCAGCCAGGCGCCGCTCCCTTCGTCCGAGAACGGCAAGCCCCAGCCGCCGACGCGGTACGCTTGGCCTTTCAGCACCGCCCAGCCGACGCTGCCAGTACCGACCACGACAATGCCGCCATCGCGTTCGCCATGGGCGCCGATGCAAGCCGCATGTGCGTCCGTAGTGATGACAACCTTGCCGAACGGGTGCTCGGCCGCCTGCGCTGCGGCAAGATGCGTCGGCTCGCTGGCACCAGCGAGCGCCAGGCACGCCACGACGCGCGATAGCTGAAAGCGCGGCAGCCCCGCCTGTTGAAGACATTGCAGCGCAACAGTCATTACCGCGCTCAAGCTTTGCCGGAGTCCGAGGCGGAGATTGGCTGGGCCCGTGCTGGCTTCGCCGAGCATTTCGCCCGAGAGCGCCGCGAGGCGCGCACGGCAGCTCGTGCCTCCGCCATCGACACCCAGTAAGAGTGGTTTGGGGTACATGCCCGGTTCCGTTGCTGCGCCGCCGCGTCCTGCAGCTAAGAACCAAATGGGGCAAAAATGGTTTGCCTTTGGGGGTGTGGCCGTATGACCGCCTTAGGGTGCGGCGCCACATTGCCATGGACACGGAACGCGCCAGCCCCCGCTATTCGGATATCGACCTCTGGGACCCGCCGGACGTTCTCGACGCCATGCTCGAGGGCCAAATGTCGGCGGTCGCTGCGGTACGAGCGGCGCTCGGCGCCATCGCCGACGCGGCGAGCGCGACCGAGGTGCGGCTGCGCGACGGCGGACGGCTCGTCTATGTCGGCGCAGGTACGTCGGGGCGGCTCGCCGTACAGGATGGGGCGGAACTCGTTCCGACGTTCAACTGGCCTGCCGACCGGCTCCTGCTGTTCATCGCCGGCGGCGAAGCGGCCTTGTTGCGAGCCACTGAAGGAGCCGAAGACGATACGGCACAGGCCGTACGATTGGTGCAACAACACCATATTGCCGCGCCGGACGTGGTGATCGCGGTGGCCGCGAGCGGCACGACACCGTTTACGCTTGCCTGTCTGCGTGAGGCCAAGCGGCGTGGAGCGCTGACTATCGGTATCGCCAACAATCGCGACACGCCGCTTCTTCACGAAGCCGATTGCGCCATCCCGCTCGACACCGGATCCGAACCGATCGCCGGCTCTACCCGCATGAAGGCCGGCACGGCGCAGCGGGTGACGCTCAATCTGTTGTCGTCGCTGGTCATGATCCGGCTCGGCCGAGTGCACGGCGGATTGATGGTCGACGTCCAGGCGATCAGCGCCAAGCTAGTCCGCCGCAGCGAGATGATTTTGCATCGGCTCACCGGGCGCGGCAGCGAAGAGATCGCCGAGGCGCTGTGTCGCGCCAACGGCAGTGTCAAACTCGCGGTCCTGCTACTGCATGGCTGCAGCCCCGACGAAGGCGCACGCATGCTCGAACGCGCGGGCGGGCGGCTGCGTTCGGCGCTGCGATCAATCGGGGCTTCCGAACACGCGGCAGGCTTGGCGGGCGATACGCCGGTGAGCGAAGAGGTGCCGTCGGCTCAGCGCTCTCATATCGGGGATGACGTCAGCCGCCGGTGACGTTCTCTTCGAGAAAATCGGGGTGCTGCAGGCGCGTGAACTCGATGGCAAAGCCATCTTCGAGATGCCGCACGACGCGGCCCTGCACCGTGCCGAGCGTGACGAGTGCCCCGACCGGCGGCCGCTGGTCGGTGGCGACGGCGGCACCCGACTGCGATACGTCGATGATGCGGCAGCTGATATTAAGACCATTCGGCATGATGAGCCGGCCGGAAGGATTGCGCGGCACGATACGACCATGGCGGCGATCCTCAGGGAGCCCAAGGATATGGCGGTTGGCAAGCCATGTGAGCTGTGCCGCGAGCTTGTCGCGCTTGCGCGCGGTCGCCGCAATGGTCATGGCGAAGCCGTTTTGAAACGTGCGCGCGATGTGGCCTTCGAGCCGCCCCAGATGATCCACGTAAGCGATGATGCGCTCGCCCGGCGCGCCAACGACCGGCGCGATGAGGGCCATGCCGCCGGGCGACATGTTGACCACCTGACAGGGAAATTCGCGGCGGTCGGCGAGCATGTAGCGGCCGAGCAGATTGACCCGCACACGCTGGAAGCGGCGTCGTTCGTCGCTCAGCGCCCGCACGCTCGGAATTCGTTCAGCCAGCGCCATGCGATGAAGTGCCTGCACCGATCCGGCGTAAGCCTAGAGGTGCGGTCTTAACGCACCGTTAGCCGCGACGCATAGGCCGGCCGCTCAGGCTTTCCGATTACGACCGGCCGCCGTCGTAAACGACGAAACCGCGCCGGCCGCGCGGGGCGAGAAAACGCGGTAGCAATCGCTTTTCAACGGCAGGCCCGACATGGCGCCGGCTGCCAAGTGTCAGCGGTCCCAGTGGGCTCGCTCCTATTCCTGGCGTTGCCTTCAATGGCGCCAAAACGCCGATGCTGCGTTGCAGGGCAGGGCGGGTCGCGCTCAGCGGCAGCAGCAAAAGCTCCAAATCGATCGCTTGTCCCTCGGTGTTGTGCGCACTCACTGCCGCGACCGTACCTACCCACTCGTCGGCGAGTATGGCGAGAAGATCAGCCAAAGTGCGCCGGCTCGTCGCGTCCCAAAGTTCGAGGAACGGTACGCCCTTAAGCTCCCGGTCGAACAGTGCGCAGATGCGCGTGCCGGCAAGTCGAAACGGGTAGCGGGCGGCCCGATCGAGGGCGAGGATGAAGATTTCGCTCAAGATGCCGGGAATGGCCACCGGCTCGATCTCGGAGCGTTCCGGTGCCGGGCGCCTGCCGCGCAGCTCCTGCCAATACGCGTAAAGTTCACGACTTGCTGGGTGTTTCATGAAGACGCCTGCTTGCCTGCTTCGCCGTTTGCGGCGGACCTGTCCCGTTTCGGGACTCAGACCTCCCGGAACGGCTGTTTGGTGCGCAAAGGAGCAGGGTGCGTGCCGGCCCTGCTCTATCGGGTCAGCTCGCAGGGCCCGGGGTGAATTAGCCTTAACGAGACGTTGACATTTGCAGCCCGCCCGGTTCCGCCTAGGGTTGCGCACGATCAGCGCGGGCGCGTTGCGGTGTGCCGCATCGGCCAGGATAAAGGGAGGCGAGGGGAATGTGATCGGCGGGCGGCGATGCGGCGTTTGCAAGAATTGCCGCATGAGACAGCGCGCCGAGCACCAAACCCCCGCACAGGGTGCAAAAGGGAGGGCTTGTGCCCTCCCTTTTGTCGATTCATGCGCCGTTCACAGCGCCGCGCTGCGCTTGCCGTTACCGGCGCAGGGTCCTATCTCGACCCCACGCAGGTGCAGCCGGTGACGCAGTTTCCCGAAGCAAAATCCTCGGAACCGATATTCAACGTGCCTCCGGTCGTGCTGGCGACCGTGGCCGTGCTCGTGCTTATCCACGCGATTCGTGCAGTCGCATTGAGCAGCGCTGCGGATGATCGTCTGGTGCTTACCTTTGGCTTCATTCCGGCGCGCTACAGCACCGATCCTCTTGTCAGCAGCCTGTTTCCCGGCGGCTTCGGCGCTGATCTGTGGACGTTTTTCACTTACGCCTTCCTGCATGCCGATCTTATGCATATTGGCCTCAATCTCGCTTGGCTGATTCCGTTCGGGACCGCGCTCGCGCGCCGCTTCGGCGCGTGGCGATACATCGCTTTCATGTTGGTGACCGCGGCAGCGGGTGCGCTGGCGCAGCTCGTCGGTAGTCCAGGATCACAGGCGCCGATGATCGGCGCCTCGGCTGCAATTTCCGGCGCCATGGCAGCATCCATGCGTTTCATGTTCCAAAGGAATGGGCTGCTCGACAGCTGGCGCCATTCCGACGGTCCCACCGCAGATGCGTATCGCGTGCCGGCCGCTCCGCTCTTGGCGACGCTGCGCGACGCGCGATTTCTTCTCTTCCTTGCGGTCTGGATAGGACTCAACGTGCTGTTCGGCCTCGGCGCGATCTCGTTCGGCGAGCCGGGGCAGCAGATTGCATGGCAGGCGCATATCGGCGGCTTTTTCGCCGGCTTGTTGCTTTTTGCTGCGTTCGACCCCTCGGTGCCGCGGGCGCAGTTCGACGCAGAGTCGAGCGGCTGAGTTCGGCGTCTGCGACCTTGCCGCTCGGGATGCTTAGAGATCATCGGCCGCTGCTGCATTGCAAAAGCCGCGCCTTGTGTAGGCCTGGAACCTCGCGCCAACCCAGAGCATTAAGACCAACACCCTTTGCGCTCGTCCGCTTGGCTGCGGGCGACGAAGGGGAGGGAGGCGACCATGACTGTGGGCCTGATTCTCGCCGAGAAGGGCCGTGACGTTGTCGTAACCGAGCTTGGCGCCACGCTTGCGGAAACTGCAAAGCTGCTCGCCGACAGACGCATCGGTGCGGCGCTCATCCTGGGCGCTGACCGGCGCATCATCGGCATCATCTCCGAACGCGATATCGTCCGCGCGCTCGCCGCACGCGGCGCAGCCGCGCTCGATGAGCCGGTCAGCCGAACCATGACGCGCAACGTCGAGACTTGCAATGAGAACGAGCCGATCTGCAACATCATGGAGCGGATGACGGCCGGCAAATTCCGTCACCTGCCAGTGATCGATCAGGGCCGGGTGGTGGGCATCGTGTCGATCGGCGATGCGGTCAAGCATCGGCTGCAGGAGGTGGAGCGCGAATCGACGGCGATGCGCGATTACATTCAGACGGCGTAGGTGCTCCGCAGGGACGGCCGCGGCTTTGCACCGATCTGCAGCGCGGATCGGCACGCGGGCGGGTCGCACGATGGCGCCTCCCGCTCTGCGGCGTTATTATCGTCGCCCGGAGCGAATGGGAGGCGGGTGTGCGGGCGGTACGTGTTGGTTGCATTCTGCTGTTACTTGCTGGAGGGATCGGGGCTCAATCTGCTTCGGCGAAGCGCCAGGGGCTGCGTCTGGCGCAGACCTCGACCACGACCAACTGCATGATGAGCTGCAACGCGACCGCCGCGACCTGTCAGGCCGCTTGCGTCGTGCCGGGCTCGCCGTCGAACGATGCCGCAACTACAGGCAGCAACGCTACGGCGAGCGGATCGTGCCTGATGAGCTGTTCGACGGAGCAGCTCAACTGTCAGACCAACTGCGCCCGTACATCGCCGTCACAGTAAGCGAGAGCGACCACGGTCTCAGCGCAGGTCGGAGATCGTTTCGGTAATCGAATCGATCGCCTTCTCGGCCGCAGTGCGTCCGACCGCAATCGCTTCGGTGGCGCGGTGGAATTCGAGCCAGCCGACGTGGCCGACGCGCGGCGTGATGTGCACGTCGGGCGGATCGCCGGCAAGGCGCATGCGGGTGAGACGATCCTGCATGATGTTGAACGATTCGATCATCACGGTGGAAAAGCTCGGCCGCGTCGGCCCACCGATCAGTTCGCGCTTGAGCGCGCGCTCGGCCCCGAACATCTGGCGCAAACCAAGAAAGCCGTTGCGTGCCTTGGCGATTGGCGTAATCGGCGGCGCGTCACCGGGATCGGCGCCGTGACTGGGAATGGTGGCGCCGCGGCCGAAGCGGTCGGCATCGAGATTGACGGCAATGACGACGCGCGCGCCGAGCGCGCGTGCCGCCGCTACCGGCACCGGATTGACCAAGGCGCCGTCCACCAGCCAGCGCTGGCCGATGTGAACCGGAGGAAATACGCCCGGCAGCGCATAGGATGCGCGCAGCGCCAGCGACAGCGAACCGCGCGTCAGCCAGACCTCGTGGCCGGTGCCGATCTCGGTCGCAATCGCCGCAAAGCGCATCGGCAGATCCTCAATCAAGGTTGGGCCGATCGATTCGTGCAGCCGGTTCGCCAACCGGCCGCCGCTGATCAAGCCCGAGCCGCCGAAGCGCACGTCCATATAGCCGATGATGCGGCGCATGGTCAGCGAGCGTGCCCACGTCTCCAGCGTGTCGAGGTGACCGCAGGCGAAGCAGCCGCCAACCAGCGCTCCCATCGATGTGCCGATGACGATATCGGGGGTGATGCCGTTTTCGAGCAGCACTCGGAGCACGCCGATATGGGCGAAGCCACGGGCAGCGCCGCTGCCGAGCACCAGACCGACCAAAGGGCGGCTGCGCGCCGGCTCCGTGGATGCGGTGGCGAGGTCGGTTGTGGTCATGGCGTCGTCAATCTTTGCACGCCCGAATAGACTCTCCAACATGGTAGAGCCCCAAGCGGATACCCGCATCGCTCATAATCGGCCCCGCGATCAAGGCCGCCAAGGCGCAATGGATAATATGGTGAAGGTGCGAGGCGCTGCCGCACCGGCTTGAAATTGCCGCGATTGCTGTCGAAAAAAGCCGGCATGGCGGGGCGGGGACCAGCAAGGATTTGGTGCTGTGCCATGGCGGCCGTGGCCCTCATCTCGGCCATGCCGCCGGACGCGTCGGCGCAAACGCGTAGCCTCTTGGCGCCGCAAGACATCGCACCTTCCCAGCTCGCGCCAGGCACTGGCAGACCGGGCGCCAGCATCGTTTTTCCTGAACCACTCGCTCAACGTCCGGCTTCGCCGCTCGCGCAATCCGGGCCTGTCGTTCCGGCCGGGCGGGTGGCGCTGATGGCCGTGGCGCGCTACGGTCGCGACGCGCCGCTGATCAGCGGCGGTTTGATCTGGCGTGTCTACACCGCAAACCCCGCCGGCAATGGCATGTTCCGCCTGGTCGAGCAGGAGCGGAGCGCAACTCCAACCTTCATTCTTCCGCCCGGCAACTACGTGGTCCACGCGAGCTTCGGCCTGGCAAGTGCGGCCAAGGCGGTGCAGTTGCACTCCGAAACGGTACACGAGGTTTTGGATATTCCAGCGGGCGGCATCCGGCTGGAGGGCCGCGTCAACGACGTGCGCATCCCGACCGGGCAGATCTCATTCGACGTCTATCCCGGCAGCCAGTTCGATACCGCCGAGCGCCGGCCGATCGCACAGAACGTCCTGACCGGCGACGTGGTGCTGTTGCCCGAGGGGACTTATTACATCGTCTCGACCTACGGCGACGTCAATTCGGTGGTGCGGTCGGACGTGCAAGTGCAGGCCGGCAAGCTGACCGATATCAGGGTCACCCATCGCGCCGCCGTCATCACCCTCAAGCTTGTCAACGACCATGGCGGCGACGCGCTGGCCAATACGCAGTGGACCGTGTCGACTCCGGACGGCGACGTGATCAAGGAATCGATCGGCGCGTTTCCGCGCCTCGTTCTCGCCGAGGGCGATTATCACCTGATTGCGCGCTATGAAGGCCAGACCTATCAGCGCGATTTCAAGGTCATCAACGGCGTCGACGGCGAGGTCGAATTGTCGACGCGCAACGGCGAAGCCGCCCCGGCCGCCGCTGCTGGCGCCGCGAGCGCGGCCATTGCGCCTGTCGCGCCGGCGCACTGAGCCGGTCCCGGCGAAAATGGCCTTGCCGCCTCGTATTGGTTTGCCCGGCTGCGCGACCGTCGAGCGCAACGGCGAATTCAGGTGCGCATCGATCGGCTGCAGATAGGCAATCCGGGCGACGTGCAGCCTGTGGGCGGTGGTGTTTCCGAAATGCGAATCGATTACGGACCGGGCTATCGGGTGTATTTCGCGCAGCGCGGCCCAGCGCTCATCATCCTGCTCGCCGGAGGCGACAAACGCACGCAGCAAAGGGATATCATGATGGCGCTCGCATTAGCCCGCACTCTCTAGGAGAAAATTATGGCCATAAGGAAAAGCAAAACAAGAGCTGTTCGCAAAAGGAGGCCAAAGACTATTCCATGGGATTCCACCGCCTATCTGACGACCGAGAGCGCTATTGGCGACTATCTTGAAGCGGTGTTTGAGGACGGCGATCCCGCATTGATCGCCCACGCCCTAGGGATTGTCGCCCGTGCCAAAGGCATGACGAAAATTGCGCGAGCAACCGGTCTCGGTCGCGAAAGCCTCTACAAGGCACTTTCACCAGGCGGCAATCCCGAGCTCGCCACTGTGCTGAAGGTGATGCACGCACTCGGCCTCAAGCTGAAAGTCGCAGCCTGACCGGCCGATGTTCAACCGCCCTGCTGCGCCCGTCGCAGGTCCGGCGGCACGGCCTCGGCGGCAAGCGCCGCGAGCGCGGCATCGAGCGGC
Source organism: Xanthobacteraceae bacterium (assembly GCA_030037885.1). Taxonomy (GTDB): domain Bacteria; phylum Pseudomonadota; class Alphaproteobacteria; order Rhizobiales; family Xanthobacteraceae; genus BOG-931. The sequence goes on from JASHPU010000155.1 coordinate 19,493, forward strand.
ATGGTTTGTTGTTTTTCCGAGCCGAGCCGGCGGATCGAGACGGTCCGCTCGGCGGCTTCTTTCTTGCCGACCACGAGCAGCACCGGCACTTTGGCGAGCGAATGCTCGCGGACCTTGTAGTTGATCTTCTCGTTGCGCAGGTCGCCTTCGACCCGCAGGCCAAGCCGTTGCGCCGCCGCCAGCGCCGTGCGCGCGTAATCGTCGGCGTCGGAGGTGATGGTCGCGACCACCGCCTGCAGCGGCGACAGCCATAGCGGCAGGTGCCCGGCATAATGCTCGATCATGATGCCGGTGAAGCGCTCCAGTGAACCGAACATGGCGCGGTGCAGCATCACCGGCGTCACCTTGCTGGAATGCTCGTCGATATAAAACGCGCCGAGCCGGCCGGGCATGTTGAGATCGACCTGGATCGTGCCGCACTGCCAATCGCGGCCGATCGCGTCGCGCAACACATATTCGAGCTTGGGTCCATAGAACGCGCCTTCGCCTTTGTTGAGCGTCCATGGCCGACCCGACGCTTCGAGAGCGGCCTTGAGCGCCGTCTCCGACGTGTCCCAGGCAGCATCATCGCCGATGCGTTTGTCCGGCCGGTCCGAGAATTTGATGCGGACGTCGGCGAAGCCGAAATCGGCATAGATCGAGAGGATCAGATCGTTGACCTTGAGCACTTCGTCGGCGATCTGCTCCTCGGTGATGAAGATGTGCGCGTCGTCCTGGGTGAAGGCGCGCACCCGCAGCAGCCCGTGCAGCGCTCCCGACGGCTCGAACCGATGGACCTTGCCGAACTCGGCGATCTTGAACGGCAGGTCGCGGTACGATTTCAGCCCGTTCTTGAAAATCTGGATGTGGCCCGGACAGTTCATCGGCTTGACCACGAAGATGCGGTCGTCCTCCTCGCGCGGCTCGACCAGAAACATCGACTCGCGGAACGTCGCCATATGGCCGGAGGCCACCCACAGCGATGAATCGATCAGTTGCGGGGCGTTGACTTCGGCATAGCCTGCCGCCTGCTGGCGGCGCCGGATATAGTTCTCCAGCGTCTGGAACAGCGTCCACCCCTTCGGGTGCCAGAACACCGAGCCGGGCGCCTCTTCCTGGAAGTGGAACAGGTCCATCTCGCGGCCGAGCTTTCTGTGATCGCGCTTTTCTGCTTCCTCGATCTGTTTGAGATAGGCGTCGAGTTCCTCCTGCTTGGCGAACGCGGTGCCATAGATGCGGGACAGCATGTCGCGATTTGAATCGCCGCGCCAATAGGCGCCGGCGACCTTCATCAGCTTGAAGGCATTGCCGACCTTGCCGGTCGAGGTCATGTGCGGGCCGCGGCACAGGTCGAACCAGTCGCCCTGCTTGTAGATCTTGATCTGCTGGTCTTCTGGAATGGCGTCGACCAGTTCGACCTTGAACAGCTCGCCCTTGTCGCGGAACACCTTCTTGGCCTCTTCGCGCGACCAGACTTCCTTGGTGAACGGCTTGTCGCGCGCGATGATCTCGCGCATTTTCTTCTCGATCGCGCCGAAATCTTCAGGCGTGAACGGCTGGTTGCGGAAAAAATCGTAATAAAAGCCGTTTTCGATCACCGGACCGATGGTCACCTGGGTACCGGGCCACAGCGTCTGCACCGCCTCGGCAAGCACGTGCGCGGCGTCGTGACGGATCAGTTCGAGCGCACGCGGATCGTCACGGCCGATGAACTCGATCTTGGCGTCCTGCGCGATCGGGTCGGAGAAGTCGGCGAGCTTGCCGTCGAGCGCCATCGCCACCGTGCGCTTGGCGAGCGACGGCGAAATGGCCTTGGCGATCTCCAGCCCGGTGGTGCCTGGCGGGTATTGCCGGTGAGCACCATCCGGAAAGGTCACGGTGATCGGGTTGGATTTTGCCGTCGCGCCGGCGGGATCATGCGCGGCTTGAGCCGAACTGCTCTCGGGCATCGTCGTATCCTCTGCTCACTCGCTGCCTACGAATGCAGGTAAGCGCGGCAGAGATATAGCAATGTTCACGGGCTGCGCAACGATCCGCGGCGAACGGGCCGATCTTGCAACTTTATGAGCCGGCACAGTAGAATCGCGCCATGGCCGCCCGTCCCAACGCCGCGCTGGCGCAAATCCACCAGCAGATCATGTGGAGCCGCCTGATTGCCGTGGTCGAGGAGCAGGCGCAGACCATGCTGCGCACCGCCTTCTCCACCTCTGTGCGCGAGGCCGGCGACCTCTCCGCCGGCGTGTTCGACCGCCACGGCCGCATGCTGGCGCAGGCCGTGACCGGCACGCCGGGCCACGTCAACGCGATGGCCAATGCGGTCAAATATTTCCTCGACGTCTATCCGCTCGCCGGCATGAAGCCCGGCGACCATTACATTACCAACGATCCATGGCTTACCTCCGGCCATCTGCACGACATTACGGTGGTGACGCCGAGCTTCTATCGCGGCGAAGCGGTCGGGCTGTTCGCCAACACGATCCACGTGGTCGACATCGGTGGCCTCGGTATGGGGCCGGACGGCCGGCAGGTTTTTGAGGAGGGTTTGTCGATCCCGATCATGCCGCTCGCCCGCGAGGGCCGCATGAACGAGGACCTGTTGCGCCTCGTTCGCGCCAATGTGCGCGAGCCGCTGCAGGTCGAGGGCGACATTTACGCCTGCGCCGCGTGCAACGACGAAGGCAGCCGGCGACTCGTCGATATGATGGACGAGTTCGAGATCGCCAATTTGGACAGGCTCGGCGATTCCATCATCGAGGCTTCGCGCGAGGCGACGCTCGAGCGCATTCGCGCGCTCCCGGCCGGCACCTATGGCAACAGCCTGACCATGGACGGCTATGACAAGCCTCTCGTCCTCAATGCCGCGCTGACGATTTCCGAAAACGGCATTCACGTCGATTTCGAAGGCACCTCGCCGGCATCGAGCTACGGCATCAATGTCGTGCTCAATTATTGCCTCGCCTACACCGCCTTCGGCGTCAAATGTCTGGTCGCACCTGACGTGCCGAACAATGCCGGCTCGCTCGAGCCGATCACGGTCGCGGCGCCGGAAGGCTGCGTGCTCAATGCCAACCGGCCATGGCCGGTCGCGGCGCGCCATACGGTTGGGCAAATGCTGCCCGATGTCGTCGCGGGCTGCCTGCACCAGGCGATCGACGGCGGCGTGCCGGCCGAAGGCGCCTCGTCGCTGTGGAATCCGCAAATTTTCGGCGGCGGCTCGCTGGTTGACGAAGTCGAGGAGGGCGCCGACGCCAGCGCGTTGCCGCTGTTCTCGACCGTCATCTTTCATTGCGGCGGCACCGGCGCGCGCCCCGCCAAGGACGGACTTTCGGCCACGTCTTTTCCCTCGGGCGTGCGAACCATACCGGTGGAAGCCACCGAGAGCATCGCGCCCGTCGTGTTCTATCGCCGCGAGTTTCGCGACGGCTCGGGCGGGCCCGGAAAATTCCGCGGCGGGCTTGGCCAAATCATCGAAATCGGCGGCGCCGACGCAAATCCTATTGCTTTGTTGTGCAATTTCGAGCGGGTCAAAAATCCGGCCCGCGGCCGCAACGGCGGCAGCGCAGGCGCTGCCGGCACGGTCACGTTGCGCTCCGGACGGCCGATCCGGCCAAAGGGCCGGCAGACCGTATCGCCGCGCGACGCCATGTGCTTGCATCTTCCGGGCGGCGGCGGCTTCGGCGATCCGCGGGCGCGCGATCCGGAGCGTGTGCGTAACGACGTGCTCGACGGGCTGATCAACGCCGAGCAGGCCCGCCGCGATTACGGCGTGGCAGTCGACGCGGCGGGCCGGCTCGATCTTGCCGAGACCGCGCGCCTGCGCGGCGGTTAGCGGCCCTCGATCGCGCCCGTTCAAATGGCGACCATGCGCGCCGGACCCTGTCGCCGCGCTGGTCATCTCGGCGCCATCTTGTCTGACGGTTTTCGCCGCTCGTGTGTCGCCTGTAAGGTCGTATGGAAACAAAAGCGCGGCAACGTTTTGGGACAAAACAAAATAAAAGTGACGAACGACGAGGTGGCAGGATGACAGTCGACGATCGAAAGCCGCGCGCGAAGAGCGAAAATCATGCGGATCATCATCGCGACGACGGACAGAGCCATGCCCATGACGACCATGAGCATCCACACGGCCATGCCCATGACCACACGCACCGGCCGCATGATTGGCACTCGGAAAGCTACGTGGACTATTGGATCAAGCGCGACGAGGACCGCGAGGACGAACGGCGGCCGCGCATCCGACGGATGGTCGCCATGGCCAAGCTGCCGCACGACGCGCCGATCGCCGCGCTCGATATCGGCGCAGGGTACGGCTTTGTCAGCGAACAGGTCTTGCAGGCCTTCCCGAACGCCCATGTAACTCTACAGGATTTCTCCGCGCTGATGCTCGATCGCGCTCGTGGCCGTCTTGCCGACGCGGCCGCCCGGACATCGTTCGTGCTGAGCGATCTGACCGACCCGGCCTGGGTCAATCAGGTCGGCGGTCCGTTCGATCTGATCGTCTCGGCGATCGCAATCCACAATCTTCGCTCAACCGCGGCCATCGCGGCCTGCTACCGCGGCGTCGCACAACTGCTCAAGCCCGGCGCGCCATTTCTCGATTACGACCTGTTTTCAATCGTGGGCGGCATCGAAACCCATATCGGGCTCATGCAGGAGGCGGGCATGAGCCGCGTCTCGCGCGCATGGGACGACGGCCACGCCGCCATCATCCTTGCGCATGGCCGGCGCACACCAGGATAACGCCCCGACGCATAAGCCTGCGCCGCGGTGAGGATCGCGCCTCCACCGCGTGCAGGTTATGAAAAGCCTCTTCGTCAGCGCGCTGCTATTTTCGCGCGCTGCGAATCCGCTAAGGTGCAATCCGCTCGACCGTACGTGCGTGCTCGCGTGCAGGCACAGCCTCCCTGGCGCGGCTCTGGTCCTGGCCGGAGACCGGCAGTTGCAACACGGTGGCGCGCTGGCCGGGCATCAGCCGGGTCACCATCACGATCTGGCCGCCCGGGAATTCGAGCGCGTCGTGATGCACGTGCGGGTCATCCATGTTGACTTGACGGAATCGGGCAACTTTGTGATCGACGCGAGCCTTGCCGAACAAGCTGAAGGCGCGGTCATACTGGACTTCGTCCTCGAACGCGATCTCGGTGCCGGGCAGCAAGCAAACCGCCACATCCGGCTCGCCGACGGCCGAGAAGCCGCGGGTGATGGAGCGGGTAAAATCGGTCGTGACCAGCTTGTCGCCGACTTTCGCCGGCCGCGAGGCGACGAGATGCAGGCTATAGTCGCACATGAGGGGCACTCCTTTAAGTGAAAAGCCGAACCGGCTCCTCGACCGTTGAACCCGGCTGTTGAGCGAATGTTCCTTGGCGGCGCCTTGCGTCGCGCGCGCCGCGCATCGCTGCTGCATGCCCGCGTAATGTCGGCGATGCGACTTGATCGCGAGCCGCACCGGTGCTTCGGTGCGAGCAGGCGCATCCCGCATCACCGACACGCGGCCGAAGGATGGACCAGCGCACCGCCGATCCGTCGATCGTGAACGACCGGCCGGACGCCCAGGCGCTTCCGAGCGCGGCGCTGCCGCAATCCATCGTTGCCGAAAAAACCCATAAGGATCATGTGCCGCGCGGCATCCTCTGCATGGTGCTCGCCACCATGCTGTTCTCGACCGCCGCGGCGCTGACCAAATGGCTGGTCGGCATCTACCCGGTCGGCGAAGTGGTGTTCGCGCGTTCGCTGACGTCATTCGTGGTCTGCGCCGCATTCATGCTGCCGATGAACGGTGTTGCGGTCTATGCCACGCGCCGGCCGCGCGATCATTTGGCCCGCGGCCTGTCGCAGGCCACTTCGCAAACGCTGTTTGCGCTCGCATTTACCTTGATGCCGCTCGCCGGCGCGGTCTCGATCAATTTCTCGGCACCGCTGTTCGCCGCCTTGGTGTCGATTTTCTGGCTCAAGGAGCGCACCAACCTGGCGCGCTGGACCGCGCTGTTGATCGGATTCGCCGGCGTGCTGATCGTGGCGCGGCCGGGCGCCGGCGCGTTCTCGCTCGGCGCCCTGTTCGCGCTCGGCAACGCGGTGCTCTACGGCAGCGTCACGGTCGCCGTGCGCGGCATGAGCAAGACCGAATCCGCCAATACGCTGATGATCTGGCAGCTCACCACGCTCGCGGTCCTTCATTCGTTCCTGCTGCTGTTCGGCTTTCGCTGGCCGCAACCGATCGACGCCGTCATGATGTTCGGCAGCGGCTTTGCCAACGCGATCGGCCAGTATTTCTGGACTCAGGCGCTGCATCTTGCCTCGCCCACTGCGGTGGCGCCGTTCTATTACCTGATGCTGGTCTGGGCACTCGGTTTCGGCTTTTTCATCTGGGGCGACGTGCCGTCCGCAAGCCTGCTGCTCGGCTCCGCCATCGTCGTCGCCTCCGGCTTTTTTCTGTTCTGGCGCGAGGCGCGGCTGCAGCGCTCGCTGGCGCGTGCGGCGCGGGCAACGCGCTGATTCATAGCCGGTGCTGCGGCGGGGAGATTTGAGGGGAGAAAGCCATTCTCAAAGTTGGGCGTCGTACCAATGCACGAACGCGAACAGGAACAACATCGCGGCGCCAATAAGTATCGCAGTCACCGCGGCAGCACAAAAACACGCCCCGCGCCATGCCCGCGTCTTCATTCCCGACTCGCCAGACCGCGTGGGCTTCGCTGCGCTCAGTCCGCCCTACGCTCGCTCAATGACATTTGATTTAGCCGGCGCTATACTTGAAAACTCATCTTTCGCTTCCTATCTTTCTTTTATCCTCTAGCACATTAAGGATGTCTATGGCTGATACGAGAGCGCGTGCTGTTGCGGAAACGGTATTTGATCGCAATCAGAGGCGGGAAGCGCAGATCAGTGAAGCGTTGAAGCAGGAAGCGGTTCGCCACGATGCGGCAGTCAAGAATATGCATCGCTTGCGGGCGCTGCGTCTGGAACGCGAGGCCAAAGCAAATAACAAGAGTTCGCCTGCTTGATCCGTGCCGATGAGTGCGGCGCATCGGCCGGCTGCGCGGCTGGACTGAGGGCTTGCTGAAATGGGCAGACCGGCAGCTGTCGTGCTTTACGTGGCCGCGATGGCGGCCGTTGTAGCGGGCGTGGATTTCGCATTCTTCAGACACCGCGTCTGGGCGCGGCTGATCGTGAACGTCGGCATTGTCTTGGCGTTCGCGGCTTTCTACTTGAGATTCCTCGGGCTTTCGGCCGTTTTGGGTGGGACACAGCGGTTATGAGCGCTATCGGCAGCGGCAAAACTCCGATCCTGGCGGCGCCGCGCCGGCCGCGGCGGCCGGCCAGCCTGCGGCAATCGCTGCGCGCCATGCGCGAGAATGCGCTGGCCGCTCACGATGAAGACAATTTCAAAGCCGACATCATCGTGCAGCGCATCTTGTGGCGCCGCATGTTCATCATCAACGAGCCGAACGCCATCCGCCACGTGCTGCTCGACAATGCGGCGAACTACACCAAATCCGAGG
>JASHPU010000156.1 GCA_030037885.1 Xanthobacteraceae bacterium
GGCGACGACCAATCCGCTCGGCGTCAAGGGCGTCGGCGAGGCCGGCACCACGGCGGCGATCGCGGCAGTCATGAACGCAGTGGCCGATGCGATCCCAAACGGCGCCGGCGCGCATCTCGACATGCCGGCCTCCGCGGCGCGCTTGTGGGAGGCGTGCCGGCGGGTCACGGCGCAGTAGCGCGCAGATTTCATCGGCGTTTCCCGGGCGCAGCGCAGCACGAAGTGGTGCGCTGCAGACCCGGGATCGTCACAAACGCGGAGTTTGGAACGATCCCGGATCAGCGGTGCAACGCTTCGCTTCGCGCTGCACCGCATCCGGGAAACCATTGCCTTTTAGGACGCGTGCGGTTGGTGCCGTCAGCCGATATCCGGCACGATGGCGACGACGCGGCGGGCATCCGGCTCGACAATCACGAGCTGATTGCCGACGATGATGTACTGGTCCGCCTTATAGCCGCCGAGCATCGAGGACACTTGCGCCGGCAGCGGCTGCAACTGCACGGCCGCCGGTACGGCGGAGCCGATCGCCAGGGTGAAATTGACGCTGCCGGTGCGGTCGCCCTTCTGGTTGGCGAAATAGCTGCGAATCTGCTGGCGCTGCTGGTCGGTGAGCTTGAGCGGCTCGGCGGTCTGTTCGATCTGCGCCGCCGCGCCGGGCGCGTTCTGGCCGGCGCCGACGCGCGCGCTGGTCTGCGGCGTCACCGCATTGTTCTTCGCCGCCGTGCTCTGCCCGGAACCGAGGTTGGACATCTGCCCGGTCGATCCGGCCGCGTGCGGCTCGCCGTTGCGGCCGGGCCCGCCTTGCGGCACGAACACAAACACCCAGACCAGGATCGCCGCACCGATCACCAGCAAAAGTCCGGTGCCGCCCCACAGGAAAACGTGCCGGGTGCTGCGGCGCTGTTCGGACGGGCTCGCGTTGTCGACCATGAGACGCCTCCTAAAACGAAAACGCTGTTGATGAGGCGGTGTTCCGGACAATCAAAGGGCGAACCATGCGCGTTTGCGTAAAGGATTGGCCGGATCGCCCCTGCACGCGGTACGCGCGGCATCGATACTGCGCCGAATGATTTTTTGCCGCTTCCGGGCCGCTGGCCGCCGGCGCGCGGCTCGATCCGAAGACCGACACCATCACCGAATATCAGCCGCGGCGCTCGCCAACATCCGGCGCGTCTTCGTCGACGAATGCGGCCCACGCTCGGTGTTCTTGGTCGGCAGCAAAATCACGGCGCTTCGATCGTCTGGGTTGAGCCGCTGGATTAAAGGGCGGCTCAACGCGGCTCCGCGTCGCTGCGGCTGGGCTTGCCCTGGCCGCGCATCTCTTTAATTGTCACCTGACGTCCTCATCCTTCGAGGCTCGGCGCGGAGCTTGTCATCGGGCCGGCCGAAGGCCGGACCCGTTGGCGCCGAGCACCTCAGGGTGAGGAGTATTTGCGGAGTATCCCATGCCCGACCATCCCGAAGCGGTCATTGCCGGCAAGCAGCGTCCGTTCACCGGCGCCGAGTTTCTGGAATCGCTGCGCGACGGCCGCGAGGTCTACATCTACGGCGAGCGCGTCAAGGACGTGACCGGGCATCCGGCGTTCCGCAACGCGGCCGCTTCGATCGCGCTGCTTTACGACGCGCTGCACGACCCCAAGACCAAGGACGTGCTGACCGCGCCGACCGACACCGGCTCCGGCGGTTTTACCCACAAGTTCTTCAAGGCGGCGCGCTCGCGCGAGGAGGTGGTGGCGCAGCGCGACGCCATCGCCGCCTGGGCGCGCATCAGCTATGGCTGGCTCGGCCGCAGCCCGGACTACAAGGCGGCGTTCCTCAACACGCTTGGCGCCAATGCGGCGTTCTACGGCAAGTTCGCCGACAATGCCCGCGCCTGGCACAAGCGCTCCCAGGAGGCGGTGCTTTATCTCAACCACGCGCTGGTCAATCCGCCGATCGACCGCAACAAGCCGGTCGAGCAGGTCAAGGACGTCTACATCACGATTCAGAAAGAAACCGACGCCGGCATCTACGTCTCGGGCGCCAAGGTGGTGGCGACCAACTCGGCGCTCACCCATTACAATTTCCTCGGCCAGAACATGGGCCAGGAGATCAACGACCCGGCCATGGTGGTGATGTTCATCGCGCCGATGAACACGCCGGGCATCAAGCTCATTTGCCGGCAATCCTACGAGTTCGCCGCCGCCGCGGCCGGCTCGCCGTGGGATTATCCGCTGACCTCGCGGTTCGACGAGAACGACGCCATCTTCGTGTTCGACAACGCTTTCATTCCCTGGGAGAACGTGTTCATCCACCGCGACGTCGAGCGGCTCAAAGCGTTCTATCCGAAATCCGGCTTCTTCAACGGCTTCACCATGCAGGGCTGCACGCGCCTTGCGGTCAAGCTCGATTTCCTCGCCGCACTGCTCTACAAGGCGGCGCGCGCCACTGGTGTCGAGGTGTTCCGCGGCGTGCAGGTGCAGATCGGCGAAGTGACCGGCTGGCGCAACCTGTTCTGGTCGCTGTCCGACGCCATGGCGTACAACCCGGAGCCCTGGGTCGACGGCGCGGTGCTGCCCAATTCGCGCGCCGCGAGCACCTATCGGCTGTTCATGACCGAAGCCTATCCGGCGGTGCGCAACATCATCGAGAAAGTCGTCGCGTCCGGATTGATCTATCTGCCGTCCCACGCGCGCGATTTCAAGAATCCGGACATCGACAAGTATCTGGCCAAATACGTGCGTGGCTCGAACGACATCGATTACAAGCAGCGCATCAAGACCATGAAGCTGTTATGGGACGCCATCGGCAGCGAGTTCGGTGCCCGCCACGAACTCTACGAGATGAACTATTCGGGCAGCCACGAGCTGGTGCGCATCTTTCCGCTGCAGCAGGCGCAGGGCAACGGCGAATTCAAACAGATGCTCGGCCTCGTCGAGCAATGCATGGCCGATTACGACGAGGACGGCTGGACGCATCCGGCGTACCGCGACGGAACGGATGTGAGTGCGGTGGGGAAGTAGGGAATTGTTTCCCGGATGCGGTGCAGCGCGAAGCGGTGCACCGCTGATCCGGGATCGTTTCAAACTCGGAGTTTGTGACGATCCCGAGTCTGCAGCGCACCACTACGTGCTGCGCTGCGCCCGGGAAACAGCCGATTATTAACGCGCCACGTCGAAGCCGGCCGTGATGCGCACGTTCAGCGTGTCCTCGCCGGCGGCGATCGGGACCGGCGCGGCTGCCATTCGCGCGGCGAAGAAGCGCGGCTGCGGCACGGTCGCCTGATCCTCGATGACCCACGACACCGCACCGAGCGTCAGCCCGGCGGCCTGCGCGTAAAGCTGAGCCTTGCGCCGCGCATCGGCGAACGCGGCGGTGCGCGCCGGGTCGAGCGCCTTCGACAGATCGGCGTGCAGGAACTGCACGCCGCCGATGTCGTTGGCACCGGCCGCGATCGCCCGATCGAGAACGTCGCCGACCTTGTCGATCTGGCGGACCGTCACCGCAAGCTGATTGGTGACGGAAAAGCCGGAAATTCTTGGCGGGCTGTTCGACGATACACCAGCATTGGCGTAAATCGGCTGCACGGAAAAGTTCGCAGTCTGGATATCGTTTGCCGCGATGCCGGTGTCGCGCAGCGCGGCCTCGACCGCGCTCATGACGCGCGAATTGGCGTCGGTCGCCGCCTTGGCGGTGGCACCCTGCGTGGTCGCGCCGACCGTAATCAAGGCATAATCCGGCGCCGCGCGCACGCTGCCTTCGCCGCTGACGATGATGCGCGCTTGCGGCACCGCGTAAGGTTCCTGCGCGCGCACTGGCGCCAACGCGGCGACAATAAACGCGGCGAACAACGCGATGCGAAAAGCGGATTGTGCGGCACGGTTCGACACGGCCATGACGGTCTCCTTCGCTACGCTGCTCAAGAACTACGCTCCCCAAGTCCGGCGCAGCACGCGCAGCCAATTGCGAAAACATAATTTCTCGATCAATTCATGGCCAAAACCGCGGCCGCGCAGCGCCTCGATCAGCTTCGGCAGGCCGGCCGCATCGCCGAGCTCGGCCGGCATCGGCGCACCGTCGAAATCGGAGCCGAAGCCGACATTGTCTTCGCCGGCGTGTTCCAGCATGTACTCGACGTGGCGCACAATGAGGTCGAGCGGCGTATTCTTGTCGCGGCCGCCGTCGGGCCGCAAGAAGCTGACCGCGAAATTGACGCCGACCAGGCCGCCGGAGCGGCCGATCGCGGCGAGCTGGCGGTCGGTCAGGTTGCGGGCGTGCGGGGAGAGCGCATGGGCGTTCGAATGCGTGGCAACCAGCGGCGCATCGCTCAACGCGGCGACGTCCCAGAAGCCGCGCTCGTTGAGATGCGACAGGTCGATCAGAACGTGCAGCCGGTTGCAGGCGCCGACCAGCGCCTTGCCCAGATCGGTCAGGCCCGGCCCGGTATCGGGCGAGGACGGCGAGCGGAACGGCACGCCCGCGCCGAAAATATTCGGCCGGCTCCAGACCGGGCCGAGCGAACGCAGCCCGGCCGCGTGCAGCACGTCGAGCATTTGGAAGTCGGCATCGATCGCCTCGGCGCCTTCGATGTGCAGCACCGCGGCGACGGCATCGTCGGCGAAGCAGCGCTCGATCTCGGCGACGCTGCGGCAGACGCGTAGCCGCCCCTCCGCCTGCCGCTCGATGCGGTAGAGAAGCGACACCATGGCGTTGACCATGCGCTGCGCTTCCGCGGTATCGAGCGCGGGCGAAGACGGCACGGCCGCGAAATTCGGCTCGACGGGTTTGCCGTCCGCCTCTTTCTTCTCCGCCTGCTTTTTCTCCGGCGACGGCACGAACATGGCGAACAGCCCGCCGGCAAGGCCGCCCTGCCGCGCCTTGGCGAGATCGAGCTGGCCTTTGTCTGCGCCGTGCAGAAAACCAGCGATGGCATCGCCGCCGCCGCGCCCGTAAAGGCGTAGCAGCGCGTCGTTGTGGCCGTCGAAAATCGGGATGCGGGATGGTGAGGTCATCTGTTTCCGGTAGCCTGCTGCGCTTTTTTGTTCTTCTTCGATCAGAGAAAGTCGTCGATCGCAACGGCTACCGTGTGTTTCGAAAGGATTTTGTCGTCAAGGGCGCGAAGCGCTACCTTCGGCGGTCAAAGATCCTTGACAACAAAATCCTTTCGAAACTCTTTGCTGCCGTTGCGATCGGCGGCGCAATGTGACCGCGCTCGAATAACGATCAATACCAACAAGCAGGACCACGGCCAAGCCTTCCTCACCGCGTGCGGCCTTCGTGGCCGTCGAGACCGACGCCGGTGAGATGGCCGAACAACGCCGCAAGCTTGGCGCGGTCCGGCTCGGACAGCGGCGGCTTCAACAGCGCGGCGATGTTGGCGCGCAGATGCGCGGGGTTGCCGGTGCCGAACAGCACCACGTCGACGCCCGGCTCATGGCGCGCATAGCGGTACGCCGCGTCGATCACGCTTAAGGCGCCGGCCTCGTGGACCAGAAAGCCGAGCGGATCGTCGGTGTCGCCGAGCCATTGCTCGACCAAACCGTTTTGCGCCAGGGCGCGCATCTCGCGGGCGATGCGCGGCGGATCGGCAAAAATGCTGCGCACCGCAAACATGATCAGCGTACCGATGCCGTTCTGGCGCGTCACCGGAAACACGTTCGCCCGCGCGCCCTGGTGCATCATGTGGAAGCCGACCATCAAGACGTCCCAGACGTTGTCGTGCACCGCGCGCTTGAGCGTCGCGTTGGTGTGATCGACGATGGGGTTTTCGGTGAGCCCGATGTGGCGGATTTTTCCCTTCCGTTTCTCGGCGAGAAGCGCCGGCGCCAAGGTGTTGCGCGCGTAATCGTACATGTCGGGGTCGACGGCATGCAGCATGAACACGTCGACATAATCGCTGCCGAGGAGGCGCAACGAATTGTCGAGGCTTTCGACCATGCGGGCCGGCGTCCACCATTCGCCGTTGCGGCGCACGGTGGACTTCGTCGCCACCACGACCTTTTCGCGCGGTACCGATTTGAGCGCGCGGCCGACCACCCCCTCGGTGCCGTAAGGCGGCGCGGTGTCGATAAAATTGACGCCAAGCTCGATCGCCTCGACCACGAGCCGCGCCGCCTCGTCCTCGCTCAAGCCGGTCTTGAGCCCCATCCGGGAAAAGCCGCCGGTGCCGAGCCCGGCCACGCTGACGCGCAATCCGGTGCGGCCGAGGGTGGTGTAGTGCATTCGATGCCAAGCCTTCATTGAAGGTTTCTGCGAACAATATCGGTTACCATTTCCCTATATGAGCCAGATCAGGACGATGGCAAAGGGCTAACGGCAGGCCCCGACTTGCTTTAACGTCGTTGCAGAACATCGCGACGGCGCGCTTGTGGGAACGAACCTCAACGATTTCAAGGACCGACCCCGGACTGCGAATCCGGCGGTCGGGAGCTCGAATCCCTTCGGGCGCGCCACGGCTTCCCTCTCTATACTTGCACGCAGACTTTGTGCGATAAGCGCTTTGCGGCCGCTGGGACCGGCGCTCTGCAATTTCACTCCAGCCAAGCGCGCCATCAGATCAATCCAATGGAAGTCGTTTCTACGAACGTCCCTGGTGTGCTGGTCCTCAGGCCGCGCTGCTTCAACGACGCGCGCGGGTATTTCGTCGAGACTTACAATGAGCGCGCGGCGAAAGCGGCGGGAATTGCCGCCGAGTTCGTCCAGGACAACCAGGCGTTCTCGCTCCGGCGCGGCACCGTGCGGGCCCTGCATTTCCAGGTGCCGCCGCACGCGCAGGCCAAGCTGGTGCGCGTATTGCGCGGCGCCGTCTATGACGTCGCGGTCGATCTGCGGGCCGGTTCGCCGACCTACGGGCGCTTCGTCGCGGCGACCCTGACCGCGCGGGGTGGCGAACAGATCTTCGTGCCGCGCGGCTTTGCCCACGGCTACTGCACGCTCGAAGCCGACACCGAAGTCGCCTACAAAGTCGACGACTATTACGCGCCGGATTGCGAACGGGGCCTGATCTGGAACGATCCGACGCTGGCGATCGACTGGCCGGTCGCGGCAGCCGACGCGGTGCTGTCGGACAAGGACCGCAAGCTGCCGCGCTTTGCTGACTTTGTCTCACCGTTCTGCTAAGATAGCACGGGATGAGCAAGCGATTTCTGATCACCGGCGGGGCTGGTTTCATCGGGTCGGCCGTGGTCCGCCATCTGATCGGCGCCACGGACCATCGCGTCTGCGTGGTCGATAAGCTGACCTATGCGGGCAATCTGGCGTCGCTGGCGCCGATTGCCGATAACCCGCGCTACAGCTTCGCGCGCGCCGACATTGCCGACGCCGCCACGATGAAAGAGATATTCTTCGGCTTTCGGCCCGACGTGGTGATGCACCTTGCCGCCGAAAGTCACGTCGACCGCTCGATCGATGGTCCGGCGGATTTCATGCAAACCAACATCATCGGCACCTACCTGCTGCTGGAGACTGCGCTGGCGTATTGGCGCGGCTCGCCCAAACCCGCACAGCGCGAATTTCGCTTTCATCATATTTCGACCGACGAGGTCTTCGGCTCGCTCGACGCCGACGGCGCGTTCAGTGAAACCACCGCCTACGCGCCGCGCTCGCCCTATTCGGCGTCGAAGGCCGCCTCCGACCATCTGGTGCGCGCCTGGCATCACACCTACGGCCTGCCGGTTCTGCTCACCAATTGCTCGAACAATTACGGGCCGTATCATTTCCCCGAAAAGCTTATTCCGCTCACCATCATCAATGGCCTCGAGGGCAAGAAGCTGCCGGTCTACGGCAACGGCGGCAATGTGCGCGACTGGCTCTACGTCGTGGACCATGCCCGCGCGCTCACTGCGGTCGTCGAGGGCGGGCGAGTCGGCGAGACGTACTGCATCGGTGGCCGCAGCGAGCGCAGCAACCTCGATGTCGTCAGGTGCGTGTGCGCGCTGCTCGACGAGCTTGCGCCGCGCGCCGCGACGCTACGACACGAAGACCTCATCACGTTCGTCGCGGACCGGCCGGGCCACGACCAGCGTTACGCCATCGATCCGGCGCGGATTTGCGCCGAGCTCGGCTGGCAGCCGCGCGAGACCTTCGAGACCGGGCTGCGCAAGACGGTGCAGTGGTATCTTGCCAACCGCGCCTGGTGGCAGCGCATCCGCGACAATGTCTATGCCGGCGAGCGCCTCGGGGTGCCGGCGTGATCGTCGTGTTCGGCGGCACCGGCCAGCTCGGCCGCGAATTAACTCGCGCTGCCGCTGCTCGCCACGTCGCCCTGCAGGCGCTGTCGCGCGCGCAAGCCGATGTCGCGGATGCAGCGGCCGTAGCGGCGGCGCTCAAGCGCTGGCAGCCCGATCTTGTCGTGAACGCAGCCGCCTATACCAACGTCGATGGTGCTGAAAGTCATTTTGCCGAAGCGCGCCGCGCCAACGAACTCGGTCCGGCGGTCATCGCCGATGCTTGCGCCAAAGCCGGCGCCGCGCTGGTGCATATTTCCACCGATTACGTGTTCGACGGCAGCAAAGACGGCGCCTATCGTGAGAGCGATCCGGTTCGCCCGATCAACGCCTATGGGCGCAGCAAGGCGGCGGGCGAGGACGCGGTACGGCGCACGCTCGACCATCACGTCATTCTGCGCACGGCGTGGCTGTACAGCGAATTCGGCCGCAATTTTTTGAAGACGATTTTGCGCCGCGCCGAAACCCACGACGAACTGCGCATCGTCGCGGATCAGCACGGCAGCCCGACCTCCGCGCGAGAGCTTGCCGAAGCGATCCTGCACGTCGCGCCACGGCTTGCCGCCGAGCCGCGCCTTTCGGGGACGTATCACGTCACCGCCGATGGCGCGACCACCTGGTACGGCTTCGCCGGTTGCATCGTTGCCGCCGCCGCCCCGATCACCGGCCGCCGGCCGCGCCTGACGCCGATCAACAGCGCGGATTATCCGACCCCGGCCAGGCGCCCCGCCAACTCGCGACTGGACTGCAGCGCGTTCGCGCAGAGGTTCGGCCTGACGCCGCGGCCGTGGCGCGAAGCCGTCGAGGCCACGGCTAGAGCGGTCGCCGCGGCGCCGCAACGCGCGGAAAACCATGTCGCGTAAGGGCATCATCCTCGCCGGCGGCGCCGGCACGCGGCTGCATCCGCTGACGCTGGTCACGTCGAAGCAACTGCTGCCGGTCTATGACAAGCCGATGATCTATTATCCGCTCTCCGCATTGATGCTGGCCGGGATCCGCGACATCATGATCATCACGACGCCGCACGATCAGGCGGCGTTCAAGCATCTGCTCGGCAGTGGTGCGCAATGGGGCGTCCGCTTCGAATATGCGGTGCAGCCGGCGCCGAACGGGCTTGCCGAAGCCTTCGTGATCGGCGCTGATTTCGTGCGCGGGCATCCGTCCTGCCTGATCCTCGGTGACAATATCCTTTACGGCCATGGCCTGCCGGACGCGCTGCACCGCGCCAGCTCGCGCGCCGACGGCGCCACCGTCTTTTCCTACGCGGTCGACGATCCGCAGCGTTACGGCGTGATCGAATTCGACGGCAGCGACGACGTCGTGTCGATCGAGGAGAAACCGCAGCAGCCGAAATCGAACTGGGCGGCGATCGGGCTTTATTTTTACGACGCCGAGGTGATCGAGCTGGTCAAGCAGTTAAGACCTTCAGCGCGCGGCGAACTGGAAATCACGGACCTCAACGTGCTCTACATGCGCCAACGCCGGATGGCCGTCGAGCGGCTCGGCCGCGGCTTCGCCTGGTTCGACGCCGGCACCCACGATTCGCTTCTCGAAGCCGCCGAATTCGTCCGTGTGCTGCAGCAACGGCAAGGCCAACTCGTCTGTTCGCCCGACGAAGTTGCCTTCCACAACGGTTGGATCGACGCCGACGCGCTCAAGGCGCTCGCCGCCCAGCACGGCAAGACCCAATACGCGCGGCGGCTCCTTGATAATTTGCGCTGACGCAGATCGGCGCATCCTGATCCGTCAGCTCGCAATCGCCTCGAGCCGCCGCTGCGTCACCGGCGGGCCGAAGCCGCCGATGACCACGAACACCACCACCATGGCGCCGGCGATGAAGCCGAACACGCCGATCGTGCCGTAACGGCCGAGGAAGAAGGCGATGATGAAGCCCGAAAAGATCGCCGAGAAGCGGCTCCACGAATAGACGAAGCCGACCGCCTGGGCGCGGATGCGGGTCGGATAGAGTTCGGCCTGATAGGCGTGGAACGAGAACGACAGCCAGTTGTTGGCGAGCGTGATCAGCAAACCGCAGACGATGACGCCGGCGGCGGTTTTCTGATAGGCGAACAACAGCCCGAACACCGCGATGCCGATCGCCGCCCAGGCGATCTGCCATTTGCGTTCGAACCGGTCGGCGAAGGCGACGCCGATCAGCGGACCGATCGGCGTCGCCACCGCGATGATGAAAGTGTAGGCGAGCGATTTGGTGACCTCGACGCCTTGCGAGATGAGCAGCGTCGGCACCCAGCTGGAAAAGCCGTAATAGCCGATGGTTTGAAACAGATTGTAGATCACCAGCATGATGGTGCGGCCGCGGTAGCGCGGATTCCACATTTCGGTCCAGGCGCCGGCCTTGCGCTCGGCTTCGCCGGCGACGATTTCGGGCGGCGCCAGCACGGCGCCGTCGGCTTCGATCTTTTTCTCCAGGTCGCCGACGATGCGTTCGGCTTGCGCGGCGCGGCCGTGCTGGGCGAGCCAGCGCGGCGATTCCGGCAGGCTGCGGCGGATCCACCAGATCACCACGGCGCCGATCGAGCCGAGGATGACCACGATGCGCCAGCCGTCCAAGCCGCCGACCTGGCGCGGCACCAGCTGCCAGGCCAAAAAGGCGACGATCGGCACCGCGGTGAACATGACGAACTGATTGTAGGCGAAGGCGGGGCCGCGCTGATTCTTCGGCACCAGCTCGGACAGATAGGTGTCGACGTTGACCAGTTCGACGCCGAGACCGACGCTGGCGATGAACCGCCACAGGTCGATGCTTTCCGGCGTCTTCTGGAACGCCATGACGAAGGCGCCGATCGAGTACCACAGCAGCGCGAAGGTGAAGATGGCGCGGCGGCCGAACCGGTCGGACAGCCAGGAAAAAGCGATGGTGCCGACGAACAGGCCGGCGAACAACGCGGCGACGAAACTGGCGAAGCCGTTCAGGTCGAACAGGCCCGCCGTGGTCGCCTTGAAGATGCCGGCCTTGAACAGGCCGAGCGCCACATAGGCGGTGAAGAACAGATCGTAGAACTCGAACCAGCCGCCGAGCGACAAGAGCGTCACCAGCCGGCGCGTATGCCGCGACGCCGGCAGCCGATCGAGCCGCGCCGCCACCGTGACCGAGCCGTCTGTCGCCATGCCGTCCGTCGCCACGTCGTGCCCCCTTGCCCGAGCCGTTGGAGCTTATGAGTGCCGAGCTTGCGCCGTCAACGTCACGCGCCGAAGCCATGCGCCGGATCGGCGACGACGGCGGGGCCGTCGGGAAGGCGAAAGCCGTCGTAAAGCCAAGCGAGGCATTGATAGACCTCTGCCTTGGAGCGTTCGCCGAGCGTTTGCCAGTAAACTTCGCGGGCGATACCGTCGGCGTGGTACATTTCCCAGATCGCGTTCGATTCCAGCGTCACGCGCGCGGTGCGCAGGCAGCGTGCGCGTTCGAATTGGCGAAACGCGCTGGCAAAATCGCCGCCGGCAAGATGCGCGAGCTCGGCGAGGGCGAGGCCGTCCTCGATCGCCATGCAGGCGCCTTGCGCCAAGGTTTGCAGGGTCGGGTGCGCCGCGTCGCCGAGCAGCACCGCGCGGCCTTTATGCCAGACGCGCACCGGATCGCGCACGCCGAGCGTCCAGCGCCGCTGCAAATCCAGCATCGCCAGCAGCGCCTGCATGGTCGGATGGGCGTTGCGGTAGGTGTGCTGCAGGTCGGCGCGCCAGCGTTCAGCGTCGGTACGCTCGGCGTAGCTCGCGGTGCGGAACACCGCGACGATGTTGAACAGCGCGCCGTGCCGCAGCGGATAGTGCACGATGTGGAAGCCGGGACCGGCCCACAGCACCACGTCGTTGCGGCGCACGTCGGCGGCAAGCTCGGCCATCGGCACGATGGTGCGATGCGACACATAGCCGATCGGGCGCAGCTCGCCGTCGCCAAACATTTGGGCGCGGATGCGCGAGCGCACGCCGTCGGCGCCGATCAAGGCCGCGCCCGTAAAGCTTCGCCCATCCTCGGTGCGCACGACGACGCGGTCGCTCGCTTCGGCAAAGCCAGTCACCATAGCGTTGGACACGAGATCGATCAGGTCGCAGCGCGCGCAGGCGTCGAGCAGCACGCGATGCAGATCGCGGCGGTGAATGATGATGTAGGGATATCTGAAACGCTCGCGGAACAGCGGATTGCCGGTGGCGACGCGCGTGACCTCGTGGCCGTCGAGCGCGTCCACCATGATGACGCCAGGCGGCGAGTCGGCGTGCTCGAGCACCGCGTCGGCGAGGCCGAGCGGCTCGAACACATGAAAAACATTGGGGCCGAACTGAATGCCGTAGCCGATGGCGCCGAATTCGTCCGCGCCTTCGAGCACCTGCACCGCAAAGCCGCGGCGCGCCAGCGCCAGCGCCGCAGTCAGGCCGCCGAGCCCGCCGCCGGCTATGATGATGGGCTTATCCCGCTGCATGTCCCAAGCTTCCGGTAAAATCACAACCGGATTTATTACTCTCTTTTCCGGCAAGCCATGCGCTATATTCGGCTGCGACGCGCGGCATGAGGATCGGCGATGCCAACAGCGGCGGACGACCTCGCCATTTTGCGCGAACTGGAGCGCAAGGTGCTCTGGCTCGCCAGCTGGACCATTCACCACGCCAACCATGTGCGCGACACCGACGATGGGCTGAAGGTCGGTGGCCATCAGGCCTCGTCCGCCTCGCTCTCCACCATCATGACGGCGCTCTATGTCCACGTGCTGCGGCCGGCGGACCGCGTCGCGGTGAAGCCGCATGCCTCGCCGAATTTTCACGCCATCCAGTACCTGTTCGGCAGGCAGACGCGGGACAAGCTGGAAAATTTTCGCGGTTTCAAGGGCGCGCAGTCGTATCCGTCGCGCACCAAGGACGCCGACGACGTCGATTTTTCCACCGGGTCGGTCGGTTTGGGCGTGGCGCAGACGCTGTTCTCGTCGCTGGTGCAGGATTACGTGCGCGCCCACGGCTGGGGCCGCGACCGGCCCGAGGGCCGCATGGTGGCGTTGATCGGCGACGCCGAGCTCGACGAAGGCAACATCTTCGAGTGCATGCTGGAAGGCTGGAAGCAGGGCCTGCGCAACTGCTGGTGGATCGTCGACTACAACCGGCAAAGCCTCGACGCCGTGATCCGCGAAGGGCTGTGGCAGCGCTATGAGGAGCTGTTCCGCAATTTCGGCTGGGAGGTGGCGATCCTCAAATACGGCGCGCTGCTCGAGGCGGCGTTTGCAGAACCCGGCGGCGACAGACTGCGGCAATGGATCGATAACTGCCCCAATCAGCTCTATTCGGCGCTGGTGTTTCAGGGCGGCGCCGCCTGGCGCAAGCATCTCAACGACGATCTCGGCGATCAGGGTCCGGTGACCAAGCTGATCGCGTCGCGCTCGGACGACGAACTGGCGCGGCTGATGACCAATCTGGCCGGCCACGATTTGCCGACGCTCTTGCAGGCGTTCGGCGGCATCGATCACGACCGGCCGGTCTGTTTCATCTGCTACACGATCAAGGGCTTCGGCCTGCCGTTCGCCGGGCACAAGGACAACCACGCCGGGCTGATGACGCCGGCGCAGATGGAAAATTTCCGCCAGGCGATGGCGATCCGGCCCGGGCACGAATGGGATCGCTTCGAGGGTTTGCGCCTGCCGGCCGACGTCCTGGAGAAATTTCTCGATGCCGTGCCGTTCGCTGCCGGCGGCCCGCGCCGGCTCGCCGCGCCGCGCTTTGCCGCGCCCGACGAGCTGAAAGTCACCATCCAGGCCGAGATGTCGACGCAGACCGGCTTCGGCGCGCTGCTCAACGAACTCGCCCGCGAAAAATCCGAGCTGGCCGGCCGCATCGTCACCACCTCGCCGGACGTCACCGTCTCGACCAATCTCGGCGCCTGGGTCAATCGCCGCGGCCTGTTCGCCCGGCAGGCGCTCGCCGACACGTTTCGCAGCGAACGCATTCCTTCGACCTTCAACTGGGACTTTTCCGCGACCGGCCAGCACATCGAACTCGGCATCGCCGAGAACAACCTGTTCATCCTGCTCGCCGCGCTCGGCCTGTCGCACGCGCTCAACGGCGAGCGGCTCATTCCGATCGGCACGCTGTACGATCCGTTTATCGCCCGCGGCCTCGATGCGCTCAACTACGCTTGTTATCAGGACGCGCGCTTCATCCTGGTGGCGACGCCGTCCGGCATCACCTTGGCGCCCGAAGGCGGCGCGCACCAGTCGATCGCCGAGCCGCTGATCGGCATGGCGCAGGACGGCCTCGCCGCGTTCGAGCCGGCCTTCGTCGACGAACTCGCCGTCATCCTGGCGTTTGCGCTCGACTACATCCAGAAGGACGGCGGCGGCGAGGGCGAAGTGCCGGAGCGCAACTGGCTGCGCGATGAGACCGGCGGCTCGATCTATCTGCGGCTGTCGACGCGGCCGATCGAGCAGGTCCGGCGCGCCATGACGCCGGCGCTCCGCCAGGCGATCGTCGACGGCGCCTATTGGCTGCGCCCGCCGGGCCCGAATTGCCAGGTGGTGGTCGCCGCTACCGGCGCGGTGGCGCCGGAAGCGATCCGCGCCGTCGGCCTGATGGCCGAAGACCGCCGCGACGTTGGCCTCCTCGCCGTCACCTCGGCCGACCGGCTCAACGCCGGCTGGACCGCGGCGCTGCGCGCGCGCGAGCGCGGCCTCATTCACGCCCGCTCGCATATCGAGCGCTTGTTCGCCGGCCTGCCGCCGCATTGCGGCATCGTCACCGTGCTCGACGGCCATCCGGCGACGCTGGCCTGGCTCGGCGCCGTCAACGGCCATCGCGTGCGCCCGCTCGGCGTCGAGCATTTCGGCCAGACCGGCAGCATCGCCGAACTGTACCGCCACTACGGCATCGACGCCGACGCCATCATCGC
>JASHPU010000157.1 GCA_030037885.1 Xanthobacteraceae bacterium
GCGGCTTTCCTCGCGCGGCTTTAAGGCTGCACGCGATTCGGTCCAGGCCGCGCGTCACGCCAACGGGAGGGCCGGGCGTTACCCGACCATCGTTGACGCCTAAGCCAAGCACCTGGCACCCCGACCGTAGTGTCGAGGGGGTCGATACCCGGACCGCCCGGGAGCGGGGTGACAAGCCCCGCCCGCAGGAACCGCACTCGCTCCATCACTCGGCTGTCACCGGTTGACGCCCCTTGATGAGCGAAGCGGCGCCGGCTTTTATGCGCCGGCGCAGCTTTGTCAAGCACTGTCGCTAAGCATTGATTCTGCGGCGCTTTTTGCTTCAGCGGCGAGGCCCGCAACCGCTTCGGTGCGCAATTTTTGACGATTCAAAGCGAATCTGTCAGCAGAAACAATCGCTTGGCTACATTTTGCATCGATCTGGGCGCCCGAAATTGCGCAGCGCGTAGCGCGTAGGATGGGTTGAGCGGAGCAAAACCCATCGTGCGGCGTCACGGCTCCATGATGGGTTTCGCAAGGGCTCAACCCATCCTACGAAATCGCGAAGCCCGAACCACGCGAAAGGGGACGCTGCGGGGCAGCCCCCAAAAAGCGCGCATGCGCGAAAGGCTAAAGCGTCCGGCCCAGCAGGCGGTCGGCCGAATAGGGTCCGCCGCCGCGGATCGCGAACACGAAGCACACCGCCCCGATCAGCAGCACATATTCGAAGCCGCCGCCGCCGGCGTAGTAACCTTTGGCCATATGCACGAACAGCAGCGCGATCAGCATCTCGATGGCGAGCACGGCGGCGACAAAGCGCGTGAACAGGCCGATGATCAGGCAGATGCCGCCGACCAGCTCGATGAACATGGTCACATAGGCCCACGCCATCGCCGGCTCGAAGCCGTTCTTGGCGAAGACGTTGGCGGCGACCGCGCCGGCGCCCATTTTGAACTTGACCGATACGTGCATCAGAAACATGATACCGACGATGATGCGCACGAACGTCTCGGCGACCGGCAGCATCGTCGCGTAGAATCCGGAGAGTCCCGGATACAGGAGTTTCGCTTCGCTCTCAGCCATTGGCACGCTCCCTTTCTTTGATCCCCCGCAAGGCATCGCGGGCGCCAGCCATAACACCCTGCCCAGCGTGGCTCACTCAGCCCCGGCATGCTAGCACACCGGCAGTTGCAGTGAAGGTCACATGAGCGCAAGTCCGAAGCACAAGTCCGGCGGGCCGACGGCCACGCGCGTCAACGGCCGTCGTCAGGGCATGGCGGGGCGTGAATTCAAATCGGGATTGACGATGGCCGCCACGTCTGACGGCGAGGACGATCGAGGCCGGCTCAGCGCACGCCGTGCCAGGCGTCGTAGGGCTTGTTCGGTATCTCTTTGAGCGCGGAATTATAGGCTTTTTCATCGACCTTCGGCTTCGCCGGCGCAGCCTTGGCGTCCTTTTGCTGGCCGTGATGCCGCCCGCCGCCCATACCGCCGCCGCCCATGCCTCCCATACCGCCCATGCCCCCCATGGCTCCCACACCGCCTGACGCGTCCTGCGCCTGGGCACCGGCTACGGTCAGCGCCATCACTGCTGCTGCCAGAATGATCGTCTTCATGGGCGTACCCTCTTCGTCCCCGGCTGTCTCGCCTGTCTTAAGAATCGTCCGCAGACCAAAACGCGGCACCGATTTCACGTGTGCTCCGACAGCAACACGAAAATCGGGCGATCTTTGGGTCAAAACGGGTTCGCGGCCGGCGCACGCCGTTTGCGTCACAGTTCTGCCTTCCGGCTTGGCCCG
This sequence comes from Xanthobacteraceae bacterium, assembly GCA_030037885.1. Classification (GTDB taxonomy): domain Bacteria; phylum Pseudomonadota; class Alphaproteobacteria; order Rhizobiales; family Xanthobacteraceae; genus BOG-931. The sequence goes on from JASHPU010000157.1 coordinate 1,779, forward strand.
CTTCGCGTAGTTTCGTTAATCGATTATTGGGCGACTGCGCTCGCCCGCGGTCGGATCGCGAGAATGCGCGCAGACAGCGCGGCAACGAGGTGCCCGCGCGAAGCCGTTTTACCGAAAATCCGCGGCGAGGACCATCAGCTCAGGCATCTGGCAGGAGTGGAGGGGCTGGAACACTCCTATATCTGTGGGGACTTAGCCGAAAGTGGGGCAATTTACGGACCCAAATTCTCTCGCATAATCCCGGTTCAGTGCCCCACCATATAGTCCGTCAGGTGACGCCAGCGAATAAGCGTCGGGATTTTCCGACATTGCGATAGCTTCGGGCCGTCGCGCCAGGGTTCGGGCTCGACGCGGTGCTATTCACACGGCCTCACGTCTGATCGCTGCCACTTCCGCCGCTGGGATGGCCAGTCCGACGACGCTGGCGTAGCGCGGCCGATGACCGGGTAGGGTCGCGCTGATCTTGCGCTGGATGGGCGACCCGTAGCCAAGCTTCTCCCCCGCGGTGAACTCCGCATGCAGCAATTCGGCCCGGTCATGAAACCACCCGGCGGCAATCACATAGCCGAACGCATTCCAGCCGGCGTCTATGATGCTGCGCAGAAACCGCGCCGTCCGCTTGACATCGGCATCAAGGCGGCAGGCGTCGCGCTTAAATTCGACAATGGCGCGGACCTTGCTGTGGCTCGGATCGCCGTCACTGGCGGGATCGTAGATGACAAGGTCGATCCGGCAACCGGCGTCTCTGTCGATTATTAGCTGGCAAAACTCGCAGAGTTCACGCCAGTTGGTTTCGACGGTGATGACGAAACCGAGCTTAGCCACCTTGATCGCGACGTAGTTTTGAAGGTAATGCTCTGGCAAGCCCTCGGTACCGGAGATCTTGTAGTAAAACTCGGTGCCTTCCGCAGCAAATTCTACGAGCTTGGCCTGCAGTTGCTGATCAGTCATCAACGGCTGCGTGGGGACCACCTGCGTATCAGTCATGGTCGTGCCTTTGGCTTGAGGTTCGTCTACGCGACAATGGAGCGTTCAACTTGCACAAATGCGGCCAACGCGTCCTGATGGGTGCGATGTGCTGACGACGCACGCCCATTCGAGGGGGGCGACCTACTGGATGGCCTCACTCGGAGCGCTAGATAATATGACGCATCACGATTTGCAATGGTTCGTATTTGCTCGCAATCCTCTTACCGCGCGCCTTGGGCGCGCCCGAACTATTGCCCCTGCTTCGATACCGGCCAGCGTTTTTCAAAATTATGCGTCGTGTGGTAAAATGTGGGGTACGAGCTATTTTTTGCGCCTGTTGCTGTCGATCCCCCCGAGCTTGTCTGTGTCTCTCGATCTGAACGAGGTTGAAAGCCTCTGCGCTGATATCGAGCGGCTCGCGTTGCCGGTGCTTCGTTACGCCGAAAAGGCTGCGGTCCAAAAACTGCTCGCCAAATGTCGCTCAGTAAGTGCGAGGCTTTCCAGTGATCTCACATACGGCGACGTGTTAGAGCAGGTCGGGCGGATTGAGGAGGCGGCGCGGTCCTACGGCAAATCAGGGACGGACCTAAAGGTTGCCAAGGACCGGCTCGTCCGGGCGCTAGAACGGATGCGGCTTGCTCTAGTCACACACAGGGACGCTCGGAATTTGCCGTAAAATCGCGATTTCACAATCGTCCGGCTTGCGGTGTATGAGCACTTGGGTGTGGCCCGCTGTGGACAAGTTTGCGTGCAGCCCGCTTTTCGCGACTCTGCTGCCGAGCTATGATTCGAGCGCCGCGGGAGGCGGTTAGGCGCCGCCTCCCGCGACTTCCTCAACCCGGTCACTGTAGGACCAGGCAAGGCGATGCCGCTCATACCATAGCCGACATCGCTTTTGGGCCTGCATTGGTCTCAAACCAAGGACCAACATTAATGCGCTCGAAAGCATCTAAGAACGTTGCTCCGGCGGCCCGCGCCGGAACGGCTTTGCGTACCGTTGCGTCTGTTGCTTCCGCGTCCGCCGTCGTCCCGTCGATCGCCGCGGCCCGCAAATCCGCGTGGCCGGCAAGTGCTGATGACGATGAGCGCCTATTTGCGCTGTGGCGGCGCTACCGCGCTGTCGCTGATGCGGCGCTCGCGGCGCAGGAGGTATCTGATGTCTCGCCGGAGCTCGAACAGGCCGCCGGTTTTATATGGAAGGATTTGAACAAAATTGAAAATGAGATTGCGACGTTTACTCCGATAACGCCTAATTTGCTCGGCGCTTTGTGGGTGATCGGAGTGGGCTATGGCATCAATAAAGGCTCGTTATATCTTATTGGCGCCATTCGTGGGATGTTGACCGGAATAATCGCCGACCATGTGGCGCTAGAGGTCGATTCCATGAACGAGCGGTTAAGCAGGGAATTTGGCGAAGAGTGCCGGTTGGAGGCGCGCGGCGCGGCGTGAGCGCGGCCTTGTTGAAAACTTTCGGTACCGCGAATTTCCGCGGTGCCGGGCATCCGAGCTAGAGTCCTCCGCTGATTTGGGTACGTTTTGGGGAAAAATCCGATGGACAAAAACATCGCTGACACTGAGAGTGAGGAAAGCGTTTCGCTGGCTGTCACGCGACGGCAACGGCGACGGCGACTCCTATATTCCGTTGCCGGCGAAAATGTGGTGCCACGAATTGCTGAAAAGCGCAGACGTATGGATGCGCTGCGGGCAAACGCCGGCACAATCCGGGAAGGGGATCGCTCGCGGATAATGGATTTGTACGAGCAGGCGATAAAGCAAAATCCAGAAGATGCTCCGAAACATGCCGCTCACGCGTTTGCCAGACTGATGGAGGCGGCTGAGCAATCCGGCCGCGAGCATCCGTCGCTGACGCTTGCAAAGGTGGTCGCTTCGCAATTGCTTGATCTTGACCGATCACCCGATCTTTCGTGGTCGTCGAAGGCTTGTGAGTTTGCGGCGGACTTGGCCCTTATCGAGCCAGATCTGGCGGATGGTCCGCAGTTGAAAGCGGCGAAGGAGGCGGTGCGCGTAAAACTTAGCTGCGGCCACCTGATCGAGGATTGCCGCTCCGAATTGGAGTTGATTAGAGCGGCCCGTAAGGACGCAAACGTTGGCGCTCACTACACCTTCGATATTGACGCCTGGTACATGCTCGCGGTGCGGCCGTCCTTTGAGCAGGCGGCGACCGATGCTCTACGTCGCTGGGGTATTAAGACGTGGTGGCCGAATTATCGTTCATCGGTCCCGAACGCTAAGTGCATCAAAAATGGTCGAATGACGCGCCAGTCTAAGTTTCTTCCGGTTATCACAGGGATTGTTTTCTGCCAAACTCGATGGGGTGAGAAATTCCGGAGCGCGATTAACTCCGCGCCCGGCGTTATCAGGGTTGAGCGCAAGGCTGGCGCCCCGATCGTACTTTCGCCAAAGGACATCACGCTGCTTGAAAACATTGAACGCGATCACGGTAAAAGCCTGAAAGCGTCGCCGGGGGCAGGAGTTATTCACAGCTTCAAATGTGGAGAAAAGGTAAGGTTTAAGGGCTCCGGGGGGGCGGGGTTGGGTACAGGCGATGTCGTTAAGCTTTACAAAGATGGCCGACTCATTGTAAGGGGTGATTTGATGGGGCGGAAGGTGGATGTAACAGTCCTTCCGCGTCAGATTGAGCGATTGTAGGTATCGCCGGCACTCGGTGCCGTCCAGCCAAAGTCGCTCAGCGGCGCTGCGGCGCTTCACCGGGATCAATCTCTGATCCTGTGCTATGCCTTTGATTGAAAGCGCGCCCCCACGTGGGGCGCTTTGCATTAAGGGCGTAAACCGACGCCCCCGTTAGCGCCCGAGCGTCGCTAGGCGTATTCCGATCTGATCCAAACAAAACCGAAAAAATTGCGCTGCCCGTCTGCGCCGGGCCGGCGCGATTTTTTTTGGCCGCAAACTATATCGTCCGTTTATAAATGGGAGTTAAAACAAATGTTGGAGCCTCGGACTATCCCGACGCACGTCGTCGCTTATGTAGCGGCAGCAACCGCGGATGATGTGCGTAATCAATGTTGCGGGCCGCTCAGAGATTTCGGCGAACGCATCGGCAGGTGTCGATGCTTTTCGAGAATTGAGACGCTTAAGATAGCGCTCGCCTTCAGTATGGGCCGCTCCGGCCTTGGCCTTACCGCAGCATGCGCGGCCATGGCAAATCCGACGCCGGAACTCGTCGCGGCGATTGATACGCAAGACGGCATCCTCACCTTCTGGCCGCGGCGCGGCGGGGGCGAAAACGGCGGCCTCGGCTGTCTGGTTAAAATCGTCGTCGACGCCGGCGCCGTCGTTCAAAACGCAGCGAAACGTCTGGACGCCGCGCTGAAAGCCGAACGCCGCCATCAACGCGGCGGCCCGGCGTTCGTGCCGGCGTCCGGCGTGCATCGTTAAAGCAAAACGTCGCAAAAAGGAGGAACGTTATGTCATCGCTCTTCGATTTCGGCCGTGCATTTTTTGGACCGGCAGGCCCGCTTGCGCGGCCGGCCGCAAGTTCTCGCCGTGAAGCGCCACGCGCCGGCGTCGCCGAGCAGTCGGCGCCGGTGCCGGCGGAGACGCGCCGCGATGCCGGCCTGGCTGCCGCGGTGGACCAACAAGTTGCGTTGCTAAAACCGCGCGTCCGACCGTTGCCGGTGAAGCCGATCGGCACTTTGATCAGCGCCGACTTCGCGCCGGCGCCCGGCGACGATCGTGCGGCGAGTTTAAGGAAAGCGGTCGGGCGAACGTTGGCGAGACAATGCGGCGAGGCGAAGGCCGTCGAATACGCGCGGCGGCTCGAAGCCGGGCCGCGGTCGCAAGCATGGCCCGATGCCGGCGCGTCGGCGGCGCGCGGCGTTTTGTCCGCCGTTCCGCGCCGCTGAAATTTCATCCGTCCTCAAAAATCCAAGGAGTAACGCGAATGTCAATCAGAGCGCCCGTCAAAACCCAGGTCGAGTCCCTTCCGCGTTCATCAGCAGAACTCGCTGCGGAGGATGAAAAGCTTGCCGCCGCGTACCATTCGGTCGTGGCGGAAATCGACGAACTGCGCGCCGGCGAGCAGCAAGCCGCGCGCAGCTCCGTCCCCGATGCACTGTTCGAACATCGACAGAAAATCGCCAAGGCCGAAGCGCGGCGCGATAGCCTCGCTTTACGCATGGAGGAACGCGAAAAAGACCGCGCTTCGGGCGTGCAGAGTGCGGAGCAGATGGCCTTGCTTAATGCCTACGAGACCAATCGCGAGGAGGGCGATGTTTGGCAAAAGGAACTTCAAGATATTTACAGCGACCTTTGTCGCCGCCTGTTCGAGCTCCTTTTGCGGGGTCGCGATATTCAGGCTCGTCGCGAGTCGATCGTTAATCGCAATCTTCCGCAAGGCTGTCAGCCCCTGCCGGACGTCGAACATTTTCGCCGGTTGCCGGCCGAGCCGGATCGCGAAGAGCAATACGAGGTGGAGGAGATCGTTCATGAGGCCGGGCGCCTGGCGGTCTTTGGCGTCGGCGTTGAGCCGCCGAAAACGCGAAAGGTCATGAAAACGCGCCTTGTCATAGGCCACGCCGTCGTGATCCCGCCGCGACTCTGGGAATGTTTTCAGGCCGCTCCGCTACAGCCCAACGGTTCGCCATTCCTGATTAGGGGCGCGCGCTTTGTAAAGCTTTTTTAGATCGCGAGCGCGAACCAAAGTAACACCTAAATTCGCTCGGGCCGCGGCTGAGGCCGCGGCTCAATGCTTAAGGAGGACTAAAATATGAGCTTCACGCCGCAACAAGCCGCCCAGGCGCTTGTCAATCTCATCGTCAGCCAAGACGGCCGGCCTGGTCGGACTTATGGGTTTGTCGTGACGGGCAATCCCCTCGCGATTGCCGGGTTCCCCGGCGCCTTGCAGGCCGCGTTTCTCAACGCGGGATACGCCGTGAGCGATCTTGCCGCGGGGTTATCCTACGCGGTGACAGAGGGGTGGATGACCGCCGGCCAAACTCTCAACGGAGTATTGCAACAATACACACTTACCGCGGCCGGCTTCACCGCTGGCGGCGGGACGGCTCCAACGATTTCGGCGGCGGCGCAGCAACTTGTCAACGTCGCGGCGGCGATCAACAATTCGCCCGGCGCCGGGCTGTTTAATCTGCGCTTGATGGTTCCTCAGTTTGCCGTCGTGGTGGGGAGCAATAATTTTCAGCCGGAAGATATGGTCCCGGCGCTCGGTCAGGCACTTGCCGATGGTTATGTTTTGCCGGCCGGCCGGGATTTGTTCGAACCGATCTTTATCCTCACCGCCGCGGGCGTCGCGGCGGCGAGCTAAATCGCGAGCGAACGCCGCGTCTCTCTCCGTTTGAGGCCGGCTTCGTTTCGCCGGCGCGGCTCCATGGCCCGCGACGATCGGCGGCGCGGTGCCCGGTTACGCCGCGCCGCCGATGCCGTAATGATGGGATTTCCGCAAATGACGCGACGATCCGGCAGTGATGATTGGTTGTCGCCGCGCCCGCGCCGGCGGCGCCGAAAATTCAGGAAGGTTATTCCGTTTGCCGCCGCACTGGGCGGCTTTTTAGTTCTCAGCTACGAGCAACAATTCGACGCGCTGACGCGCGCGCCGATCGGTTGGCTTGTCGGCCAACAGGTCCGCATCGATACGCGATGGGGCCGCAAGTTTTTGGCCGCCGCGACCGTGGTCGCGCTTACTGCCGGCAGCACCTGGTCGGTGCCGTCGAACTGGAACAACTCCGGCAACACCGTGGAGTGCATCGGCGCCGGTGCCAACGGCGGCGCCGGCGCGGCCGGGAGCGAGGGCTGTCCTGGTTGCTGCGGCGTGCCCGGCGCGCCTATTTACGGCGCCGGCGGCAACGGCGGCGGCGGCGGCGCCTACGCGAAAGCCGCAAACATTTCGCTTGCTTCCGGCGGCACTGCAAATATTTCGGTCGCTGCGGCTAACTCCGGGTCGCTAACCTGGTTTGGATCGAGCAGCACGGTTGCTGCGGCTGCCGCGAGCGACTCGACCGGAGGCAGCGCAAGCGCGTCGGTTGGATCAACAAAATACGCCGGCGGTAGCGGCGGCTTGGGGGGGGCGGCGGTTCGAGCGTTACGAATGGCGGCGGCGGCGGCGGCGGCGCGGCCGGCCCGAATGGCGCTGGCAATAACGGGGCAAGCGCAACCGGGGTGACCAGCGCGGGCGCCAATGGCGGCAGCGGCGATGCCGGCGCCGGCGGTGGTGGTGGTGCCGGCGGCCCTGGTTCTTCTCCGCATGGCGCCGCGGGCAGTGGCGGCGGCGCCGGCGCTGAATATGCGCCGACGTCCGGAGGCAATGTCGGCGCGGGCGGCGGCGGCGGCGGCGGCAGCGGTGGGCCGGCCACGACCACGTCTGTCGGCGATAACGGCGGAGCGGGCGGAAATTACGGCGGCGGCGGCGGTGGTGGCGGCGGTGGAGGCGCCGGGACCGGCGGGGGCAGCGGCGGCGTGGCCGCGGGCGGTCTTATCCTCATAACGTATGCGCCGCTTACTGCCATTGTTGCTGACAACGGCGGTCGGATCGAGTTGCTGGCGCTGGTTCGCGGCGACGCGATGTTGCCCGCGGAGTCTCTGGTATCGGCGCGCGCCGATGGTGCCGCGTCATCTGAAAACGCCGGGTCGGTTGTCGCTGATGCGGCGGCGGCGATCGAGGCGTCGGCGTCGCTCGTTCGCGACGCTGCGGCGGTTGGCGAAAATGTGGTTGGCGTTGTGGCCGATGTTGTGGGCGTGGACGAAAGCACGCTTAGCGTCATGGTCGATCGCGCGGCTAACGCCGAGCAGCTCGCCGGCGTGCGCCGCGACGCCATGCCCGCGATCGAGGCGTCGGCGTCGCTCGCCGGCGATGTTGTTGGTTCGGCCGAGGCGCTGGCGCCGGTTGTATCCGATAGCGTGGCGGCGGCCGAGACGATCATGGTTTTTCAGGTCATCGCGGACGGCGCGGTGCTGATCGAAACCGTGTCGACGGTTGCTGGCGATGCCAGCGCATGGCTTGAAACGCTCGGCTTGGTGCTGGTCACCGGCGATGGCTCGATCGCCGTCGAAAGCATCGCGACGGTTGCGCGCGATGACGCGGCGATCGCTGAAAGCGTGCTTGTCGGCGTCGTTAGCGCCAGCGGCGGCGCGATCGAGACGGTGCTCGACACCGTGGTTGATGCGGCGGCGCGCGGCGAAGCTGTTGCGGCCGTCCATGCGGACGCCGGCGTCGGCGCCGAGTCGGTTGCCGTGCTGCGATCCAATGCGGTCAGCGGCCTTGAGGTCCCGCTTGTCGTTGTCACGACCGTCTCCGCGGTGCCGCTCGAAAGCGTGGCAGCGTGCGTGGTCGATACGTTTGCGGCGGCGGAAGGCACTCGGGCGGTTGCCGGGGATGCAGCCGCGTCGGTTGAGACGTTGCTCCGGGTCGCTGCGGCCGGCGGCGCCGGCGCGGAGAACATCAGCGCCGTTGCTATCGTGAGCAACGGCACGCTCGGCTTTGAAATCCTCGCCACGGTGCAAGCCGCCGACGCGGCGATCGGCGCCGAGGCGCAGACCAGGCTAAGCGCCGGCGAGGCGGCTGCGGCGCTCGAGGTCGTGTTGCGCGTCGCCGCCGATCTTGGCGTCCCGCTTAGGTCCGGCCGCATGCCGGATTTTGCGGTTCAATTTCGTGGCCGCATCGTTCGCGTTCGGTTTGGCGGCGCCGCGTAACAACAAACGGAAAGCGTTTCCAAAAACGGAATGGATGAAAAACGATGACCGCTGAAATCAACATCGAACTCGCGGCGCCGCTAGTGATCGACGGCGGGACTTGTAACGTCATCGTGCTGCGAGCGCCGACGCTGCAGGAGTTGCGTGAGTTCGGCGAGCCTGTGCAGTTCGTGCAACACCATTCCGGCGTCGATTTCGTTCATAACCACCATGCCGCGATCGATGCGTATACGCGACGCCTGATCGTGTCGCCGGAAAATGTGGACGATTGGATTGGCGATCTCGGCTTGGCCGATACGTTCCAAATAATCGATGCGGTGCTCCGCTTGTGGTTGATGAGTGATGACGCGGCGCGCCAGACGAGGCTCGCTGCCTTTCCCGAAAGCGAGCGAATTCTAAGGCGGTAGCTCGTCGAAAAAGTTCAAGGGCTAAAAATCAAACAAACCTAAAATCGACAGGAGAAAGGGTCATGGCGAGAAAGATTTCAGTGCCGGTTGATAAGCCTTTCATGGGTCACAGTGGTCAAGTTCGGGAGGTGATCGTTCGCGAACCGACGTTTGAAGAATATTTAAAATTCGGCGATCCGGTCGTGTGGGTTCCGTTGCCCGAAGGCGGCATGTTTCCCACCGAAAACACCGAGGTGATCAACGCCTACGTGAAAATCTGCATCGTCGATCCTGATTATCTGATTTGTTTGGCAGGCGGCATGGATTTGGCGCGTAAGTTGAAGGGCGCAATCCTGGATTTTTTCCTGCCCGCGTCCGACAAAACGGACAAGACGGGCGCGGGCTCGCAGACCTCGCCGACGACATAGCCTTCGCCGGCCTCGGCGTGAGCTACGCTGATATTTTTTCAATGAGCATCGGGCAGGTCGTCTTCGTGCATGAGCGCGCGGCGCGCTGGCTGAAACAGCAAAAGGATAGGCGCTGAAATGCCTGGTCAAACCCTCCAAGCCGAGCTTGTTCTTAGTGCGAAAGATAATTCCGCGGCGGCGTTGGGCAAGCTGCAGAAGGATATCGCGGCGGTCAAAAAAAGTATAGAAACTTTCCGCGCGGCGATGACAAAATTCAATGCCTCGCGCACTGACTTCCGCAATGCCCAACAGGCGGTTGAGCGCGCCGCGGCGGCGATGCGCAGCACCGCGGCGCCTACCGCGGCGATGACGCGCGCCTACGAGCAAGCACAGCGCGCGGTTAGCCGGGCATCCGCCGCGTTCGATGCACAAAAGGCGGCGGTGCTCGGCGCCAAGCGGGAAATCGATGGTTTCGGCATTTCGGTGTCGCGGCTGGCGAGTGCGGAAAATCGTCTAAAGACTGCCGCCGCTGAAGCAGACGCCGCGTTGGCGAGGCAGCAGCAGCGCGCCGCGCGGTGGAGGTCCGCGGGCGGCAGCCTATCAACCATTGGAATGTTTGCTGGTCCCGGCCTTTTGGCTGCCGACAAAAAGGCGGTTGCAGCCGGCGCGGCTTATCAGCATGAGCTTGCGTTCGCCTATCCGGCCGCCGGCATCGGCGCCGGCGAAACCGAGTGGGCGCGCAACAGCGCGTCGGCGCTGGCCACGCGCTACCCTATCGTGTCGTCACCGGAATTGCTGAAGCTGTACCGCGAAACGCGCAGCGTGATTTCGGGCGAGGTCGGCGGCCGGTCCGACCTTTCGCCGGCGCAGCGCCTTGCCATCGCCGCGCGCGACACGCAACGCGTGTTCCCATCCGTCGCGCGGGCCGAGGCCGCGTTGAAGGCGGGCGGCGGCGATCCCGGCGATCTGCAGCGTCTCGTCAAAGGCATGGAAGCGTTGGGGATTACGCAAGACCCGGCCCGCACTGAAAGCATCCTTGATGCCTATGTGCGCGCAACGCAGGTCGCCGGCAGCACGATCCCGGTTGAGGGTGTGCTGCGCGCGATCCAACAAATGATGGGGGTCGGCGGTCAACTCAGTGACCGCTTCATCAAAAGCACATTTTTGTCTTTGGTCCAGGAAGGCGGCTCCCGCGTCGGCGCCGGTATCGGCGCAATGGATATGAATTTCCTCGGCGAAATGAAAAACAAGCAAGCAGAGGAGTGGAAAAAGCTCGGCTTTCTCTCCGAGGCGGATTTGATCCGCACCAAAACCGGTGCGGTGAAAGGACTTGCGCCCGGTCATAATATTCGCGGCTGGCAACTGGCCCTGAGCGACCCGGATCAGTTTTTGTGGCAGATGGTGCGGCCGGCGTTGGAGGGACATGGTTTTACAACCACTCAGTCGCAGATTGCCGAGGTCCAGCGGCTGTTCGGTTCCGCGCGCGGGCGCCGTATCGCCGCGGCGCTGTTGCAACAGCAACCCACATACGAACAGGCGGCGGCCAAGTTTGACAGTGCGCTCGGCCTTGGTGCCGCGGATCAAACAGGGCGCTCGGCGTCGGCGGCACTGCAGGAGCTAACCACGGCGCTGACGACGTTCGCGGCGGCTGTCACGTCGCCGCTGATGGATCATGCGGCCAAGGTGCTCGACACGCTCGCGCACGGCTTCGCTTCGGCCGGCGCGCAATGGGAAAAGTTTGCGAAGAAAAATCCGCAGGACGCGGAAATCATCGGCGGCGCCGGCGTCGGCGCCGCTGGTTACTACGGCGTCAAATGGACCTTGGGGCTATTGGGCAAAATTTTCGGCCGTGGTGCGCCGGCAGCGGGAGAGGCTGGCGCGGCGTCCGGCGCGGGTTGGTTAGGGTCGGTGACCGGGCCAGCGGCGACGGCGTTGGCGTTTGGCTTGGCAACGAAGGACGCGTTCGCGGCCGGTGATCAGCAAATCAATGACGCTTTGCGTCGCCATTACGGCAACGTGCCTTGGCTGCCCGGCGAGCCGCTGCAGTCGAACGCGGCAAAGCCGGAGGTGAAGGGCAGCGCTGATCTTAACGTCACGGTGCAGGTGGAGCCGTCCGACTCGTTTCTTTCACGTATTGAAACGATTGTCAGGAACGCGATCAACGCTGTCGGCATCAACGGCGGCGAGCCTGGTTCGGGCGTCGGCACGGCAGGATCGACCGGGTTGTCAATGCCGCCGGCGGTGCCGACT
>JASHPU010000158.1 GCA_030037885.1 Xanthobacteraceae bacterium
GCGGCTTTCCTCGCGCGGCTTTAAGGCTGCACGCGATTCGGTCCAGGCCGCGCGTCACGCCAACGGGAGGGCCGGGCGTTACCCGACCATCGTTGACGCCTAAGCCAAGCACCTGGCACCCCGACCGTAGTGTCGAGGGGGTCGATACCCGGACCGCCCGGGAGCGGGGTGACAAGCCCCGCCCGCAGGAACCGCACCCGCTCCATCAATCGGCTGTCACCGGTTGACGCCCCTTGATGAGCGAAGCGGCGCCGGCTTCTATGCGCCGGCGCAGCTTTGTCAAGCGCTATCGCTAAGCATTGATTCTGCGGCGCTTTTTGCTTCGGCGGCGAGGCCCGCAACCGCTTCGGCGCGCAATTTTTGACGATTAATGACGAATCTCTAAGCACAAACAATCGCTTAGCTACATTTTGCATCGATCTGGGCGCTCGAAAAGGCGCAGCACGTAGCCCGCATGAGCGAAGCGATATGCGGGATTCAGGCTGCCAGACAGCTCCCGGATATCGCTTCGCTCATCCGGGCTACGCTTGCTGGTCAGGCAGCGCAAGGGCAGCCATGAAATTTGGCACAGCCTGATCCCCAAGCAAAATTTCGCCGTGCCGGTCGGCATCCCAAGCCGACACACCGCAAACGCGATCCTGCGCCAAGCCGGCCTGCCGAAAGCCTTTTGATTGCCGCCGCGGGCCGTTCCTGTTGCGCTTCAGCTCCATTTATGCTCTGGTTTGGAGCCGTTTTGGAGCATCTTATGGACCTTTCGATCAAAGGCGTCCCGGAAGCGCAGGTCGTGCGGCTGCGTGAGCGCGCGAAAGCCAATCATCGCTCGCTGCAGGGCGAATTGCGGGCGCTGATCGAGGCGGCGACCGGCGCGGCGCCGCGTCGGCTGTCCATCGACGAAGTCGCTGCGCAGGCGAGCACGCTCGGTCTGATCCGGCGGGACGAAGCGGTGCGACTGATCCGCGAAGATCGTGACCGATAAGGTCGTTGACGCGTCGGCCGTCGTTGCCGTCTTGTTCAACGAGGTGACGCGAGAATCGGTGGTTCCGCGTTTGCGTGGCGCGTTTCTGCACGCGCCTGTGCTGCTCGCATTTGAAGTTGCGAATGCTTGCCTGAAAAAGATTCGCGCCGCTCCCGGCGAACGGCGGCCTCTGCTCGACGCATTCGCCTTGCTCGACCAATTGTCCATATCCCTGCAGGTTGTCGACCTCAGTGCGGCGATCACGTTGGCGGAGCGGACCAGGCTTTCTCTGTATGATGCAAGTTACCTTTGGCTCGCTCGCGCGCTCGATGCCGAGCTCATTACGCTCGATGACAAGCTTAGCCGTGCCCACGAGGTCTTGGCACAGCCGCAGTGAAACTGGCCCTGGCGATTGGAGGGCGCATCGGGCTCACCCCAGCCGCCGGTCGAACTCCAGCACGGCGTTGAGCAGCACCTGGGCGCCGGCGGCGCATTGGTCGGGGCTCGTGTATTCGGCTTCGTTGTGCGAGATGCCGCCGGCGCAGGGCACGAAGATCATGGCGGTCGGCGCCACGCGCGCGACGTAGCACGCGTCGTGGCCGGCGCCGGAGATCATGTCGCGGTTGGAGAAGCCGGCCTTGTGCGCGCCGATGCGGACGCATTCGATCAATTCCGGCGCGAATTTAAGTGCGGGCGAGTCCCAGACGCGGGCCGCGGTGTAGGACAGATCAAGCGGCCGCAGAACGTCGCTGAGCGCGGCGTGCAACTGCCTCTCCATGGCGTCGAGCGCCGCCTCGTCGGGGTGGCGTAAATCGACGATGAAGAAAACCTCGCCGGGAACGACATTGCGGCTGTTCGGCCGGTTCTCGATCAGGCCGACGGTGCCGACCGCGTCCGGCGCGTGGTCGCGCGCGATCGCGTCGATGCGGTCGATCAGGCGCGCGGCGCCAAGAAGCGCGTTCTTGCGCAGCGGCATCGGCGTCGCGCCGGCATGGGTTGCCTCGCCGGTGACGGTGACCTCGTACCAGCGTATGCCTTGCACGCCCTGCACGATGCCGATCATGCGGCCTTCGGCTTCGAGGATTGGGCCCTGCTCGATGTGCAGCTCGAACATCCCGGAAAATTTGTGAGCGCCGGCTGTTTCGCTGCCGCGATAGCCAATGCGGCGCAATTCCTCGGCAAAAGTTTTGCCGTCGCGGTCGGTGCGCGCGTCGGCGTATTCGCGCGTGAACACGCCGGCAAAGACGCCGGAGGCGAGCATGGGCGGGGCGAAACGCGCGCCTTCTTCGTTGGTCCAGTTGACGACTTCAATCGGGGCGTTGGTCTCGTAGCCGGCGAGGTGAAGCGTGCGCAACGCTTCGAGCGCGCCGAGCACGCCGAGCGTGCCGTCGAACTTGCCGCCGGTCGGTTGGGTGTCGAGATGCGAGCCTATGGCGATCGGGGGCAGGGCGGCATTGCGGCCCGGCCGGCGCGCGAACATGTTGCCGACGTCGTCGACCGTGACGATGCAGCCGAGCGCCTCGCATTGCGCCTTGAACCAATCGCGCATTTCGGCGTCGAGATCGGTCAGGGCGAGGCGGCAGATGCCGCCTTTGGCGGTGGCGCCGATTTGCGCGGTCGCCATCAGGTCGCCCCACAGCCGCTGGCCGTCGATCTGCAGATTATTTTCCGCGCGCATGCTCTCGGCTTTGGTGTGATTAATTCCGCTCATTCCCGCGCAAGCGGGAATCCAGCGGCTTGAAAGAGCTGGGTCGGCGCTTGCGCGGGACGAGCGGAAGAGAACGGATCGGTCGAATCTCGTACGAGCGACCGAAAATGCAAGGCCAGTGGCGGACTAAACTCATCGGCCTAGTCGTGCAGTGGCGGCTGGACGCAATGGCTTTCGCTAACTCATTGAATCCACGACGAATCAGCTATCATGCGGCGGCTGCCATGGGGAGCCAGCGCATGCTGCGCGTGCGATTGAAGGCGGACGGGCGATTGGTCGAAGTGCTGCCGGACGGCGGCGAGCGGGCGATTGCGCCCGATCCGCGCGCCATCGTCGCCGCCGCGCGCGCCGCCGCGCGTTCGGCCGAGGCGCGGCTCCAAGACGCAAGCTACGCCCGCACTGTGCGCGGCCGCACCGGGTTGACGCAGTCCGCGTTCGCCGCGCGGATCGGCGTGCCGGTCGAAACCGTGCGCAACTGGGAGCAGGGCAAGCGCTCGCCGCGCGGCCCGGCGCGTGCGCTGCTCAAGGTCATCGAGGAAGCGCCCGACGCCGCCTTCGCGGTGCTCGCCGGCAAGCGGCGGTAGCCGTTCGGGCTGGCCTGCCTGCCGGTTCATTGCACTGGAAATTGCAACCGCGATGGCCGATCTTAGGCCGGTCAGGCCCGGACGATTGCGGCGATCTATTTCAGGAGCGTTGGATGGATGTGATTGAGAGCAAAGGCGCGCGTATTCCGATCGTCGGCTTCGGCACCATGACGTTGAAGGACGAGCTGTGCGTCGGCATGGTCGCCGCCGCCTTGCGCCTCGGTTATCGGCATCTCGACACCGCGCAGAATTACGGCAACGAGCGCGAGGTCGGCGACGGCTTGCGGCGCTCCGGCGTGCGGCGCGAGGACGTTTTTCTGACCACCAAGGTCTGGTTCAACCGCCTCGCCGCCGGCGATTTCGAGCGCTCGGTCGACGAAAGCCTGCAACGCCTTGAGCTGCCGTTCGTCGACCTGTTGCTGATCCATTGGCCGAACGCGCAAATTCCGCTCGCCCAATCGATCGGCGCGTTGTGCAAGGTCAAGCGCGCCGGCCTTGCCAAACATATCGGCGTCGCCAATTTCAATAGCGCGATGATCGGGGAGGCCACCAAGCTTGCCACTGAGCCGCTGGCGGCACTGCAGATCGAGGTGCATCCGTATCTCGATCAGACCAAGGTGATCGCCGCGGCGCGGCGGCACGGCATGGCGGTGGTCGCGTATTGTCCGCTGGCGCGCGGCAAGGCGCCGGCCGACGAGACGCTGCAGCGTATCGCGCAGGCGCACGGCAAATCGCCCGCGCAGGTCGCGCTGCGCTTCATCGAGCAGCAGGCGATCGTTCCGATTCCGCGCACGTCGAAGCGCGAGCGGCTTGCGGAAAATCTCGGCAGTCTCGACTTTAATCTGGGCGCCGCCGAAATGGCGGAGATCGAGAAACTGAAGCGGCCCGGATCGCGGATCGTCAGTCCGCCGCAGGCGCCGCAATGGGACACGTGAGCGGCGCGTGAGCGCGATCGGATCCATCCCGAGCGTCGAGGCCAACGGGGCCAAGATCCCGCTGTGCGGTCTCGGCACCTGGCAATTGCGCGGGCGAGCTTGCGCCCGCATCGTCGAGCAGGCGCTCCGGCTCGGCTACCGCGCCATCGACACCGCCGAGATGTACGACAACGAGCGCGACGTCGGCGAAGGTTTGCGGGCTTCGGGCGTCAAACGCGGCGAGGTTTTTGTTACCACGAAAATCTGGCCCAGCCATTTCGCGCCGCGCGAACTGGAGCGCGCCGCGCGCGATTGCCTGGTGCGGCTGCGTTTGAGCGAGGTCGATCTCCTGCTTTTGCACTGGCCCAATCCGCAGCTGCCGCTTGCGGAGACGATCGGCGCGCTGTGCAAGGTCAAGCGCGACGGGCTCACGCGCCACATCGGCGTGTCCAACTTCACCTTGGCGCTGATCGATGAGGCGCGGGTGGCGGCGAGCGAGCCGCTGGTATGCGACCAGGTCGAATGCCATGTGTTTCTCGACCAGTCGAAGCTGATCGCCGGCTGCCGCAAGCACGGTATGGCGGTGATCGCCTATAGTCCGCTGGCGCGCGGCGACATGCGCAACGACCCCGTGCTCGCCCGCGCCGCGGCGGCGCACGGCAAGACCGTCGCGCAAATCTGCCTGCGCTTTCTGGTGCAACAAAACATCGCGGTCATTCCCCGCACCGGCAAGATCGAGCGGCTGTCGGAAAACGCCGCGATCTTCGATTTTTCTCTGAGCGAAGCCGAGATGCGCGACATCGCCGCGCTGGGCAGCCGCGACGGCCGGCTCATCGACTGGGCCTATTCGGGCCGCATGAAATGGGATTAAAGCATATCTCGCTCAGATAGCACCACGTTCTCGTCATGCCCGGGACGGGTGCCCCGCGACGCTTGCGCCGCGGGGGCCCCACGCCCGGCAATGACGAATGAAGGAACTCGATTCGATTACAGCGGAACATGCTCTAGCCGTCGCCGGCCGCGCCGAGGGCATGAAAACGGCGGCGCAGTGCACGAGGAGAGAGTGATGACGACCACAGTCAAAGAAATGCTGGAGGCCGCCAATGCGGCGGTGCCGCGGGTTTCGCCGGCGCAGGCGCGCGACATGATGGCGAAGGGCGACACGCTGGTCGTCGACGTGCGCGACGCGCCCGAAGTGCAAGGCAGCGGCAAGGTGGCCGGCGCCGTGCACGTCTCGCGCGGCATGCTGGAATTCCGCGCCGATCCGCAGTCGCCCTACCACGACAAGAATTTCGCCAAGGACAAGACCGTGCTGGTCTATTGCGCCTCGGGCGGCCGCTCAGCGCTCGCCGGCAAGGCGCTCAAGGATCTCGGCTATGGCCGCGTCTACAATCTCGGCGCCTTCAAGGATTGGGCGGACAGCGGCGGGGCGGTGGAAAAGGTTTAGCGCATCGCCGCGGCGATGTTGCCGCCGTCGACGGTGGTGACGTCGGCGGTGGTTTTGTGCGCCAGCGCCTGGTGCAGGAAGGCCTGCGCCACGTCGTCGGCGGTGACTTCGCGCTGAAGCAGATTGCCGCTCATGTAGTCCTTCTCGGTGAGTCCGCGCGCCTTGGCGCGCGAGGCGATCATCGCCGGCGTCAGCAAGCCGGAGCGGATGCGGTCGGCGTTCACCGCATTGGCACGGATGCCGTCGGCGCCGTAGTCGAGCGCGTATTGGCGCATCAGCGCAAGGAGCGCGGCCTTCGGCACGCCATACGGGCCGAAATTGGGCCCCGGATTGACCGCTTGTTTGGAGACGTTGAAGAGCAGACAGCCGCCGGTTTTTTGCGCGCGCATGATCTTGACCGCGGCCTGCGCCACGCGTTGGTGGCCGTAAAAATTCAGCTCGAAACTGTTGCGCAAGATCGCTTCGTCGACCTCGCCGATGCGGCCCTGCCAGGCGGCGCCGGCGTTGGAGACCACGATATCGACGCCGCCGAAATTTTCCGCGATCCGTTCGAAGGCCGCGTTCACCGAGGCGGCGTCGGTCACGTCACAGGCGAGCGGCAGTGCCGTTGCCGCGATCGCCTTGGCCGCTTGGCGCGCGGCGGCCCAATCGACGTCGAGCAGCGCCACCTCGGCGCCGGCCGCCGCAAAGGCCTTGGCGGTCGCGGCGCCGATGGCGCCGGCGGCGCCGGTAATTGCCGCGATCTGGCCGGCCAGCGGCAACCCCCTCCCTAACCCTCCCCCGCTTGCGGGGGAGGGAACACGAATTGACCCTCCCCCGCTTGCGGGGGAGGGAACATGAATTGATCCTCCCCCGCTTGCGGGGGAGGGAAGGGTGGGGGCGAGCTTGGCCTGTTCGAGCGGCCAATACTCAGAATCGAACATGTCGGCTTCGGAGATCGATTCGAAGCGCCCGACGGCCTCGGCGCCCAGCACAGTTTCCATCCATGCTTCGGCGATGTCGGCGGCGATCACGGCGTCCTGTTTCGACCGGCCCAGTCCAAAAAATCCGAGATCGCGGATGAGCACGACGCGGGGCAGGGGATCGAGTTCGTGTTTGATGCCGCCCGCGCGCGCGTTGTTGCGGCCGAAATACGCGTGA
Source organism: Xanthobacteraceae bacterium (assembly GCA_030037885.1). Classification (GTDB taxonomy): domain Bacteria; phylum Pseudomonadota; class Alphaproteobacteria; order Rhizobiales; family Xanthobacteraceae; genus BOG-931. Next base: position 6,749 of record JASHPU010000158.1, read on the forward strand.
TAGCGCGCGACGAACTCCTGCACTGCTTGGCCGGTTGTTCGCGCAAATTCGTCCAGCTTGCCGGCTTCGGGCGGCGGCAGCACGAGCGGCCAGTTTTTGGTGCGAATGGTGTGGTCCGGCGTGACGACCCCCGCCTGGCTCAGGCGAGCGAAGTCGGGATGCCCGAAGAAATCGCGAAACCGCTCGATCGGGCGGAAGTCGAGAACCAGGCGGCGCCACGCGCCCTCGACCTTTGCATCTTCTTCGCTGCACCCCCCGCGCACGATCGGCGCGATCGCGGCGAGCGAAGCGCGCTCGGGCGCCTCGGCAGTGCCGATCCTGATGCTCTTCCGATTGCGTGCAATGAAATCCTCGGCGCGCGAAACCATTTCGATCATGCGCTCGTAGGCTTCGCGCGCGTCGGCGCCGTAAGTAACAATGCCGTGCTTGCTCAAGATCAAACCGTCGCTCGGCTTGGTCCGTTCGAACACCTCGATTGCCTTCTTGGCCAGCCCGAAGCCCGGCATGACATAGGGCACAAAGCCGAGCCGCCCGCCAAACACCGCGGCGCATTTTTGCTCGCCGTCCGCCTGATCGATGACGCTGAGCACGGCGTTGGCGTGGGTGTGGTCGACGAATTTGTGCGGCAGGAACGCGTGCAGCATCATCTCGACCGACGGATTGGGCGCGGTGGCGTCGATCAGGTTCGCGCGCTCGATGGCGACGAGCTCGAAGTCGTCGATCGCGTCGAGCGTGCGCAGCTTGCGCATCGGGGTAAGCCGCACCGCGGAAAATCCCGATGGTTCGATTGTTGCCATGGCGGCGCCGCTGCCTTTGACGCGCAGCACGTCGACCGCCTCGCCGAGGCGGTCGCGCATGCGGGTCTTCAGCGAAGTGTTGCCGCCGCCGTGCAGGACGAGCTTTGGATCGCGGCCGAGCAGCCGGGTCGTGTAGATGCGCAGCGCGAAGTCGCGATCAATGCCGGCGGCCGCGCGCTCGGCGACCATCGCTTGCGCATCGCGGTCGACCCAGGCGCTTTTCATGGCGCTCCGATGCGTTTTTTAAAACGGGCGGGCGCGGCCTAGCCGCCGGCGGATCGCCGCGACCACCAGCCGGTGCGCCGCGGTCGCTCCGCGCCGTCATCCGTATCGATCTCGGTAATGACCGGCGGCTGCTGCGGCGGAGCGTCGGCGGGCGGGGAGGCAGGCGACGAAGCATCCGGACTGCTGCTGAACGTGGGCGCTGGTTCGCGCACCGTCGAGCGCCGGCGCGCCGGCTCTGGTTGCTCTGGTGGCTCCGGCGCCGAGCCTGCGGGCTCCGCAGCGGGTGCGTCACCGCTATGTTCCGACGTGGTCTCGCTCGGCGTCTCCGCCGGCCGGTCCTGAGCCGGCGCCGCATCGAGATCGGCGACTGCCGCGCCGAGATCCGGCTCGGCCGCAACCGGCCGTTCCAGTTCTTCCGTCCCGAATTCGCCGTCCGGCGACGGCTCGCCATGCGCTTCGTATGGGGCGTCGCCGTTGCGCTCGCGCTCGTGCCGATTGCGCCGGCCGCCGCGGCGGCCGCGGCGGCGGCGCCGCCGTTCGCCATCGGCATCGTGGTGCGGCTCGCCCCTGTCGTCGCGTTCTTGGAATTGCGGCTGTTCGCCGCCCGCCGCTGCCGCCAGTTCGTTGCTCGATGCAGGGGCGTCTTCGAACGGCACGGCAGCACCGTCGCTCTCGGCCGCGGCTGGGTATTCAGTGGGCTGCTCGTGCGGCACCGGCGCTTCGCCTGTGCCGTCGCGACCGCGCCCCCGTCGCCGGCGCCGCCGGCGCCGTCCGCCGTCGGGCGGCTCGGCTGTGGAATCGGCGGCGACCTCCCCGGATTCCTCGCCCCCCAATGCGGCGGCCTCTTCGAGGTCGTCTTCGTCCTCGAGCGGCGCCGGCAGCGACTGGGCCTGCTCGGCAATGGCGCGCGCCGCTTCCAGCGTGTGTACCTGCTCGCCGCGCTCGATGATGAAGGGCAGCGGCGCGGTGACTGATTCGTCGGCCGTGATGGTGATAGCGACGGCGAAGCGCTCTTCGAGGCTGCGCAGATGCGCGCGCTTCTGATTGAGCACGTAAAGCGCCACGTCCGGCCGCGTGCGGGCGACGAAATTATGCGTGGCGCCGCGCATCAATTGCTCCTCGAGCGCGCGCAGCACCTGCAGCGCCAGCGACGATACCGAGCGGACATGGCCGGTGCCGCCGCAATGCGGACATTTCTCGGTCGAGCTTTCCAGGACGCTGGCGCGGATGCGCTGGCGCGACATTTCCAACAGGCCGAAATGCGAGATGCGGCCGACCTGAATGCGGGCGCGGTCCTGCTTGAGACATTCTTTCAGCCGCCGCTCCACCGACCGGTTGTTGCGGTTCTCGTCCATGTCGATGAAGTCGATGACGATCAGTCCGGCGAGGTCGCGCAGCCGCAGCTGCCGGGCGATCTCGTCGGCGGCTTCCAGATTGGTCTTGAGCGCGGTGTCCTCGATGTGATGCTCGCGCGTGGCGCGGCCGGAATTGACGTCGATGGCGACCAAAGCCTCGGTCTGGTTGATCACGATGTAGCCGCCGGAGCGCAACTGCACGACCGGCGAGAACATGGCGTCGAGCTGATTCTCCACCCCGTAGCGCGACAACAGCGGCTGCGCGTCGGAGTAAAGCTTCACGTTCTTGGCATGGCTCGGCATGAGCATGCGCATGAAGTCTTTGGCCTCGTCGTGGGCCTCGCCGCCGGCGACGATGACCTCGTCGATGTCTTTGGTGTAAAGGTCGCGGATCGATCGTTTGACCAGAGAGCCCTCTTCGTAGACGAGCTTGGGCGCGGTCGATTTCAGCGTCAGGTCGCGCACCGTCTCCCACAACCGCAACAGATATTCGAAATCGCGCTTGATCTCGGCCTTGGTGCGATTGGCGCCGGCGGTGCGCAGGATCACGCCCATGCCTTCCGGGACTTCCAGTTCCTGGGCGACTTCCTTCAACTTGGCGCGATCTTCGCCACTGGTGATCTTGCGGCTGATGCCGCCGCCGCGCGCGGTATTGGGCATCAGCACCGAATAGCGGCCGGCGAGCGACAGATAAGTGGTGAGGGCCGCGCCCTTGCTGCCGCGCTCCTCCTTGACGACTTGCACCAGCATGACTTGCCGGCGCTTGATGACCTCCTGGATTTTGTATTGCCGGCGATGGCGCGGCGCGCGATCCGGCACCTCCTCGAGCGCGTCGGCCCCGCCGACCGATTCGACGGCTTCGTCGCCGTTCTCGGCGGCTTCGCCGTTTTCCGAAGGGTCGCCGTCTTCGCTGCCTGGAACGATGGCGGGTTGGACCGGAGCTTCAGCGGCGGCGTCCGCCGCCTCTGGGGCCTCGTCCAACGTCGGCATCAACGCGGCGCCCTCTTCGGGCATGGCCTCCATGGTGGCTTCCGCGGTCGAGGGATACGGCTCACCCGGTTCGGCGCCGCCCGGCGCCATCTCGGAAGGCTGCCATTCGCGTTCCTCGCCTGACGCTTGCGGCTCGAACGCCGGGGCTTCGTCGCTCGGAGCGGCTCCGCCTTCCGGCTGCGCCGCACCCGGCGAGGCGGTCGCGCCGGCATCCGACTGTTCGCCGTGCTCATCCGGCGCAGGAAGGCTTTCGGCGCCCTCGGTCGTGTCGGCGCGGTCGCTGGCGAATGATTCGGCGATGTCGCCGCGAACGACGTCATCGTCGTGGCGGGCGGCGGAGCGATGAATGCGGCCGCGATGGCGGCGCGAGCGCCGGTCGATCTCATCGTCCTCGGCGCGCTGAGCGCGCTGCTCCTCGTCGATCAGCGCCTGCCGATCGGCCACCGGGATTTGATAATAATCAGGGTGGATTTCGGAAAACGCCAGGAAGCCGTGGCGATTGCCGCCGTAATCGACGAAGGCAGCCTGCAGCGACGGCTCGACCCGCGTCACCTTCGCCAGATAGATGTTGCCTCTTAGCTGCTTGCGGTGCGCGGATTCGAAATCGAATTCCTCGACGCGGTTGCCGCGCAAGACCACCACCCGGGTTTCCTCCGGGTGGGTCGCGTCGATGAGCATTTTGTTGGCCATTGGTCAATCTCATAAGGGCTGCGACCGCGCTCCGACCACGCCGTATCGGCGGCGGTGGAAGGCGGATGGCCCGATGGTCGGTGAGCGAAACGGATTGGAAATTCCGAGCGCGCCAAGCCGAGTCGGCTCTCGAGGGGCCGGACGCCGCTGCAACGCCGCGCCGATTCCGACCAAAACTCAATGTCTTTCAGGGAGACTCGCGCCTCGAACATGAACTCCAAACCGTATATGGGGCGACGGCGCTTGCTGCGCCACCGCGGGTTCTCGATGGCCGACGGCAACACGCAACGCGGTGCGGCAGCACTG
>JASHPU010000159.1 GCA_030037885.1 Xanthobacteraceae bacterium
CGGCCCCTCACCCAGCCGAGTTTGTTGCGCGACTTGCGTCGCCCTCTCCCCGGAGGGGAGAGGGCGCTATAACGCGCGCCGCGCTTTCTGATGCAGTAGGATTAGAGCACGATGAAATTAAGTCGATTCAGCGCATCGTCATTGCGAGGAGCGAAGCGACGAAGCAATCCAGGACGGCGCCGCCGCACTGGATTGCGTCGCTTCGCTCGCAATGACGATCGAGCGTGCTGCCACCTCGACCCAAAATCGTCCCGCGCAAGCAAATGATGAAGTTAAGTTGATTCAGTCCATCGTCATTGCGAGGAGCGAAGCGACGAAGCAATCCAGCACGGCGCCGCCGCGCTGGATTGCTTCGCTGCGCTCGCAATGACGATGAGTGTGCTGACCTAAAATCATCATGCGTTAAATAGAACCTGCGCCCCTTTTGGGGGCGCAGGGAGTTGCTACGCAGCAGTTTTCTATTTGTTTTGTTCGCCGCCTACTGGCCGTTTTGGCCGTTCTGGTTCGGCTGCTGCTGGTTACCGCTCGGCTGTTGCTCGTTACCGTTCGGCTGCTGGTTCTGGCCCTGGTTGGTGTTTATGCCGAGTTGGGCCAGGGTTTGTTCGGTCGGCCGGCCGTTTTGGCTTTGGATGCCATTCTTCTGGTTGAAGGCTTGCACCGCCCGGTTGGTGCGCGGCCCCATCCTGCCGTCGGGCCGGCCTGCGTTGAAGCCCTTCTTGTCCAGGGCGGACTGCAACTGGCGCACCTGGCCGCGGCTCAGGTTTTGCGCCGCGCCGGGTTGCTGGTTCGAAGCCTGATTCTGGTCCTGCTGCTGGCCGTTCTGGGGCTGTGTTTGCGACTGCTGCTGGGCCGGCTGCTGCTGCGGCTGATTGGCCGCGTTGTTTGCCGCAAAAGCCGGCGCGGCCAGAGCCGCGGTGGCCAGAAGGGTGATGATCGTCTTCTTCATAAGTGCTCTCCGTGTCGCGCGTGTTGGTGCGCTTGCCTCGCTCGTTGCTGTGGGTTCCGGCTGCAACGGTTCCCGCCGGTGGCGGAACGCGCCCACGTTGCAGCCCTGTTGGGCCAACTCGTGCCCCGCGACGTTGTTCGCCGAGGAACCCGCAAAAACTCGCCGCGCCCCAGAATGTCGCAGGCGGGCGGAGCCAAGTCGGAGCTGGGATTTACGCCGTATGCCCGTCGAACTTGCCGGACTTCGGCGTCTCCTTATCGCTGCGCGGCGTCATCGTCGCGGTGTCCTTGCCTCCCGGGACGCCGCGCGGGCCGAGTTCCTTGCGCGCGAGGTCGTCCTCGGTCGGCCGGTCGTCTTCGTTGATCTGGCGGCGTGGCATGGTCTTGCTCCTTACCGCATCACCGGGCAGCGGTCACGGCGGGCGCATCCCAAACGGCTCCGCTGCTCATCGGTGAGCTTGCTCTCGAATTGGGCGAGCGCCACCTGCATGGCAAGGGCGGCGCGCCAACTGGCGTCGAGCCGCGAACTCCAACGGAGCCGGGGTCAACGTGCGCAACGTCGGTCGGTTCCGTTCAAGCAATGCGGAGCGCCGGCTCGCTCTGCGGCTTGTCGCCGAGCCGCAACAGCGGCACCAGTACGAAGGCAAACGCGGTGAACGCCGCCGATACGATCACCAGCGGCGTCAGGTTGCTGTGAAACAGATGCGTATAGAGAAACGAGCCGGCATTGTCGGCGAGCGTAGTGGCGAAGTTGATGATCGACATCAGGACGGCGAAGGTAAATCCTTCGGCGCGCTGCGGAGCGTAATCGGCGGCGAGCGTCAGTGTCGCTACGGTGGCCAGCATCGCGGCAAAACCGCTGCAGAAATTCAGTATGGCGGCCGAGGTCTCGGTCGACAGCAACAGATAGGCGGCGGTCGTCACTACACCGAACGCGATGCTGACATTGAGCAGGTTTTTGAGCGTGAGGCCGCCGAACAAGCGGCGATAGAGCAGCGCGCCGACCACCCAGCCGGCTGACGCAATCGAACCCAGGATGCCGATATAGGCTTGCGAGAATTTCAGCTTGTCGGTCATGTGATAATAGAGCGGCGTGGCGAAGCCGGGGCTGAAATAATAAAGAAAGATGAAGAGCGCGATGACCCACAGCTCGCGCCGCTTGAAGGCGGCGAGCAGGCCGCGGGCGGTGGCGCGCATGCCGGCGAGATCGATCGCGACCTTCCGCTCCGGGATCAGAAACAGCGTACCGAAGATGACGGCGAGCGGCGCCACCCCGACGATCGCCGCGGCAACGTGCAGCGCGGATGCGGGCGGCAGGTGCTGGACCAATTGGCCGCCGACCAGCGCCGCCGCCATGGCGGCGACGTTGAACCACAGCCATTGCTGATTGACGAAGCGGCCGCTCTCGCGCAGCCGCTGCCCGTTCTCCACCAGCACCGCGCCGCACAGCGTGCTGGAGATCGCCATGGCGTAGGCGGTGATCATCAGCGCGAACACGAGTACATTCGGCGCCTCGATCTGCGTCGCCCACATGTAACCGGCGATCGCCGCGGCATTGGCGAGTAAGAGGTAGCTTTTGCGGCGATAGCCGAACAGCGGCAAAAAATCCGAGACCAGGCCGTAGAGCGGCTTGATCACCCAGGGCAAATTGAACAGCGTGATGAAGGCGGTGACTTGGACCGGCGTCCAGCCGTGCACCTGCTTGAGAAAATAAGTCAGCGGCTGCGAAATCAGCCCGACCACCTGGCCCATGCCCTCGACGATGTAGACCAGCGCGAAGAACCACAATAGCCGCTCGACCAGGCGATGGTCGGCCGCGCCATCGGCATGTGGCGCGGTAGCGGGCGCACCAAGACGTTTGTCGGCGGCGGTGTCGCTTGAATTCATGCCCGCTTTTGTTCCTCATCCTGAGGTGCGAGCGAAGCGAGCCTCGAAGGATGAGGCCGCGGCGCACCCGAAATCGGGTTTACCCGATTTCGGCACGTTTAGTGTCCAAATCGGCTAAAGCCGATTTGGATGCCTGCATCCTTCGAGGCTCGGCGCTGCGCGCCGAGCACCTCAGGATGAGGTCCACTATAAAATGCGTCTTACACGCTCGGAATGACTTTCAACATCGGGAACAGCGTGCCCAAAAGCGTCGGCGGCCAGGGGATCGCCAACAGCTGGTCGAACACCACGTAGATCAGGACCACGACCATTGCGGTCATCGGCAGGACGATGATCCACGGCTCCGGCGCTTCCTTGCGTTTGTCCGACGACATCTGGATCGATTGCGCCAAGAGCTCGAGCAATTTCTGCGCTGCCGGTTTCAAGCCCATGAGCCGCAGCCCGCCAACAAACACGGCGGCGATGAATTTGGCCATCCATTCGCGCGCTTCGGTGCGCATGTAACAGATGATGAAGATCGGCACCGTCGGGATGAGCCCGATGACGGCCATCACCGCCATGAAGCTCGCCATCCAGCCGAAAAACGCTAAGCCCCGGATCAGCACGATGGCGCCGGGCAGGTGCGAGGTCTTGGACGCGATGTCCATGTGGATCTTGTGCGGCCGCTTCGGCGCTTCGGCGATTTCCGCTGCACCGGCCGCGGTCCCGCCTGCGCCGCAACCGCCGCTGGCGGCCGCCGCCACGACGCCCTCGCGCTCGTGCAGGCCGAATACGTCGTTGATCAGGCTCAACGAGCAGAACAGGATGGCGCCGACCCCGACGATGGTCGGCACGATGCGCGCGGCGAACGCCCAGTCGAGCGATTGCGACAGCATCACCACGAACAGGATCAACAGCGCCGCCGGAAACAGATTGCCGGTCGAGAATTGCGCCCTGCCGAAATTGGTGAGCATGAACTGCAGCCCGGCCCAGGTCGCCTTCAGTCCGTTCCAGAAGCGCGTGACCAAGCGGAAGCGCGCTGTCGCCGGTACGCCCCGTGCGGATCGCGGCGCGTGCGAGCGAATGTCTTGCAGGAACGGGCCGAGGAGCGACAGCGCCGCGAACGCGAACATGATCAGCACGAACGGCTTGACCAGCCAGTCGACGCCGTAGCGCTCGATCGAGATGAACATGTAGCGTTCGATCGGCTCGCCGAGAATGAAGCCGAGCACGAACGGCGGGCGCGGCCAGCGGAAATGCTTCATCGCCCAGCCGAGCACGCCGAAGAACAACAGCGAGAACAGGTCGCCCCAGTTCCGCGACGATTCGAACGCGCCGATATAGACGAGGCTCAGCACGGCCGGCATGAACAGCGTGTAGCGCAGCGTCGCCACTTTCGCGAGCTGGCCGGAGAGCGCAAAGCACAGGCCGGAGCCCAGAATGTTGGCGATGGCGATGCTCCACACCATCGAGTAGGTCAGGTCGAGGTGTTTTGTGAGCATGTCCGGCCCGGGCACGAGGCCGTGGATCAAAAAGGCGCCGAGCAGGATCGCCATGCCGGCGCTGGCCGGCACCCCGAAGGCGACGGTCGGCACCAGCGCGCCGCCCTCCCGCGCATTGGTGGCGCTTTCGGCGGCGATGACGCCGCGCACGTCGCCGGTGCCGAAGGTTTGCGCCGCGTCCTTTTCGGTGCGCAGCGCATGGCCGTAGGAAATCCAGTCGATCACCGAAGCGCCGATGCCCGGTATCGCCCCCATCGCCGAGCCGAGCCAGGAGCAGCGCAGAATCAAAAACCAATGCGCAAGGCAGTCCTTGATGCCGAGCAGCATGCCGGTCTTGGTGTCCAGCGTTTGGCCCTGCTGCACGATGGCCATGCGCCCGATGGCGAGATCGCACAGTTCCGGCAGGGCGAAAATGCCGAGCGTGAGCGGCACCAGCGGCAGGCCGTCCCACAGATAGAGCGTGTCCATGGTCCAGCGCAGCGTGCCCGACTGCGGATCGGTGCCGATCATGCGCAGCATCATGCCGAAGCAGGCGAATGTGAGCCCGCGCAGCGGCGCATTGCCCGACAGCACCGCCACCATGGAAATGCCGAACACCGCAATGGCGAGGAGTTCCGGCGAGCCGATGTAGAGAATGATCGGCCGCATCACCGGCAGCGCGATCGCCATCAACGCGGCGCCGAACAGGCCGCCGATCAGCGCCGCCATGTAGGAGGCGCCGAGCGCGCGTCCGGCCTCGCCGCGCCGCGTCATCGGATAGCCGTCGAGCGTCGTCGCGGCCGAAGCGGCGTGGCCCGGCGCGCCGAACAGGATGGCCGCAATCGGATCGGCGGTCGTCGTCGTGGCGCCGAGCCCGAGCAGCAGCGCGAACGCGGTCGGCGCATCGAGCGCATAGGTGAAGGGTAACAGCAGTGCGGTTCCGGCGATGCCGCCGATGCCCGGCAGAATGCCGAGCGACAAGCCCATGCACACGCCGGCAAACAGATACAGCATGCGCATCGGGTTGAGGATGATGTAGAAGGCATTGTGCGCCGAATGCAGCGCCAGGCCGGCACCGTCAACGAAGTCGTGCCCGTAAGTGTGCAGTGCGACACCGACGGAATGCAGGAGACTGGTGTCCATCAACGGTTACTCATACGCGCGGAGCGTCGAAATGCGCCAGATTTTTAGAGATACGCTCCGGTGCGGAAATAGGCTGATCCGCCCCGCTCCTCCCGCTCCACCGGCCTGATGCTAGTGGACAATCGCCGCGCCGGCCAGCGCGGCTCGGATCGATATGACCGGGCTGTGGCGCAGTCCAGGCGAATAAAGCGCGCTGCGGCATCTTGCCGTGGCGCTTGCGCAAGTGCGGCCGTTCCGGGTGCGTTTTTCGCACGGCTGACAATGGTCGCGAGAGACATTAGAATACGTAACGAAGAATACGTAACGACGGCGTTGCCGCATTGCCCGGTTCTCACGACGGAGGACATCCGATGAAGATCGTTCATGCTGACGAAGTGGAATGGAAGCGCGGCTTGCAGCATCGCGGCGGTACCTTCCATTACCGGCATCTGCTCAACGGCACGCCGGGCAGCCCCGGCAATTTCCAGTTCAACATCGGCCAGATCGAGGGCGACTTTGCCTCGCCGCGGCACAGGCACAATTTCGATCAGTTTCGCTTTCAGCTCGAAGGCACGATAAGTTTCGACCGTAACGGTAAGCTCGGCGCCGGCAGCTTCGGCTATTTTCCGGAAGGCGCGCCGTACGGCCCGCAAAGTTCGGAAGGCCGCTCGACCACTGTGGTGCTGCAATTCGGCGGCGCCAGCGGCAGCGGATATTTGTCGCGCGAGCAAGTTGACGCCGGCACCGAGGAGCTGAAAAAGCACGGCAGGTTCGAGGGCGGCATTTTCCGCCGCAACGACGATGTCGAGGGCCGCCGCGCCAGCGACGGCTACCAGGCGATCTGGGAGCACGTCCAGGGCGAGCGCATGGAATATCCGAAGCCGCGCTACCGCGATCCGATCATGGTCGATCCGGCGCATTACGAATGGCTGCCGCTGTCCGGAGAGCCCGGCGTCGCGCACAAGCCGCTCGGCAGCTTCACCGAACGGCAGTGCGCCGCCGAGCTGGTGCGGCTGCAGCGCGGCGCGACCTACCGCGTCGACGGCCGCAGCGTCTATCTGGTGCTGTACGGCTCGGGCATCGCCGGCAGCGCGCCGTTCCGGCAGCTCTCCGCGTTTCATCTGGAAGACGGCGAGTGCGCCGAGCTCGTGGCGCGCGACGAGACCGAGATCCTGCGCCTTGTGCTGCCGGATCTCACCGGCATTGCAGCGCGCCGGCCGGTGGCGGCGGAGGCCGCCGAATAGGGTGTGCGCGAAACGCGCGACGCAAGGACCGTCAATGCCGCTGCCATCGCTGTATCGTTCAGACAACGGTTTTCGTCCGTGGCGCATCACCCATGCGGCCGCCTGCGGTGCCGCGCTCGGTGCGCTGGCTGCCCTGTTCAAGAAGCTGGCGCCGCTCGGCGTCGTGAGTTTGTCGGATCGGCCTGCGGGCATCGCCGAGATCGCCGCTGTCGCGTTCGCTTTCGCGGTGCTTTGCGCGGGTGCGGCCATGCTGCGCAATTTTTTGGCGCGGCGGCTGGTCTGGCACGAAGGCCGTTAAGCAAGGCTGCCGGAGCGGATAGTCGGCGTTAATGTTACCAAACAATTCAGCGGCTTGATGGGCCGGTTATAAACCAATTCGGCCGGCGCTTTTCCTACAATGCGCGTGACTTGCCGTTTCTTCGGGCCGCTCATGCGTTCGCTCTATGCTGCGCTTTTTCTGCTGGCCGTCACCGCGTCATCGGCGCTGGCGCAGCGCGCGCCGGTGATCGTCATTCCCGGCCGGCCCGACGTGCCGGTCTACATCCACGGCATCGATGCATCGTGGGGCATCGTCGAGGGCGAGTTCGGCCTCGATCGTCCCAACATGGTGACCGAGACGGTGATCTGGCGGCCGTATCCGCCGACGCTCGTCTATCCGACGCCGGGGTATTTTCCGGCGGACGGACGGCGGCCGCGCGTCGGCCGCCTCGAAATCCTGCCGCCGGCCAATCGCAAGCTGCCGCCGCCGGCGCCGACCTACTATCGCTATTGGTCAAGCGAATCGGCGCCGTATCCGGCGACCGAATACGCGCCCGGTCAGGCGCCCGGAATTGTCGTGGCGCCGCGGGTCGATCGCGGCGGCGCGCAGTCGCAGCCTGGCCCTCAAAACGAGGGTGGGCACCACAAAGGCCGATGAATTTTCTTCGGCAGTCCGCGCCGCGGACCGTCGCAATCCGCCTCCGCAAAAATGGAGGCTATCAGTCAGGGAGTGTCATGTCGTTACATCGCGTTGTTCTCGCTGGTCTTGCCGCGGTCTTCACCGTCGGCACGACGTCGATCGCCTTCGCCGGCGGCTGGGGCTGGGGTTCCGGCTGGGGCGGCTGCGGCACGTGCGGCGTGCCGAGCGCTGCCGTCGTTTTTGCGCAGCCGGTCGCGCCGCTTCCGCCGCCCCCGCCCCCGCCGGTGGTGAGATGGACCATGGGTTGCGGCTGCCATTCGGTCGTCTTCGTCAGGCCGTTCGCGCCGGTGCTGGAGCCGGTGCCGATCGCGCCGGCGCCGATTTACGTCGTCAATCAAGGCCCCGAATATGCCGGCCCCGGCATCACGGTGCCGTACCACACTTGGACGCCGACGCCAGGTTACGGGCCGGCCTTCGGTTATCCCCATAGACCGCACTACGGCTATCACTACCGCTATGGCTATGGCGTTCACGCGTGGCCATACCGCACGCATGTTGCGTATCATCGGCCATTCATCGGCCATCCGTATCACCGCTGGCCAATGCCGCTGTGGCGTCACAACTACCCCTGGAACAAGTGACGTTTGCTGGTTCGATCTGACAAAGGCCCGCGCGAGCGCCCTCCGGCACGACCGATGTGATCCGGGTGTCGCCGACGGCGGCGGATTCGCTGACTGCCTCGGCCGCGGCGACGCCGACCGACCCCGGCACGTTGCGCTACAACGTGGTGAAGCCGATTTGCATAAAGTCCGTCCGATACCACGTATGATCGCAAGCATTTGCTTACCCGGCATCAGCCATGGTCGCTGCCCACAGTGCAGGGCTGCCGGTGGACTACAAGCAATTCACGATCAGCGCCTACGAGCGAGAACCCGGCAAATGGCGCGCTCGCGTGCGGCGTACCAGCGGCAGGGCCTTGATCTCGGGCCGCGCCAAATTGCTGGAGTTTGTGACCGCAAGGGACAGCGCTTCGGAAGCAGATGCGATGACCAAAGCTATCGAGGCCGTCGATGCCGGGGCGTTCTCCCGCGCAACCAAACGGAGTTCAGAAAAGTTTTGGCGCCGTACGGTAGGGCGCGCAGATCGCCGCGAGTAGGCAATCGCCTGATGTTGTTTCTTCATCCGCTGCTGCTACTGGCCGGCGCCGTGTTGCGCATCGTGACGACTGCTTCGCTCCGTCTGGCTGCGTTTGGCCATTACCTAGACGACCGCCGCCATTGCGAGGCGGCCTGGACGACCACGCGATTGTCGGCGTCAAGTTCCTGTAATCTTGGCCAGGCGCTCGGCGAAGCGGTCGACCGGAGGCTCGGCTCCCGAGCGGGTCGATACCAGCCCGCCATCGAGCCGCCCATGCCCCTGCTCCAGAAACATGGGCGAAAGGAATCGTATCACAGGCCGAAAGCGCTCGATGACTGTGCGGACAGCTTCTCTTGTTACCGAATTCGGGCGCGCTCCGCAGGATGCGGTCACGATGCCGAAGACGATTGCAGCTGCGACGAACAATAACGATAACGTCAAGCGCTCATTCAGCAACGCGCTCGCAAAGAACAGGGCGCACACAGGCTGGGCGAATTGAAGCGGCGCGATGCGAACGAGGCCGCCTTTCGACAGGGCCCAAACAAGTGAGAAATTCGCCAAAACCGCTGCGCCAAGCGTGATTTGGACGATGGCAACCCACGTCATCCACGTCAGACTCGAATATTTGTAAGGTGCGGTCAAAACGTGTACCGCGGCGAAAGGAGCAAGGCCGGCGGCGGCAATCGTCATGGCCCAAAAAGCTCCGGCCAACGGGTTCATTCGTGAACCCAGCCGCGCACCGGCGGCGAGGCCGATTGCAGACGACGCACAACCGGCGAACACAATGGCATCGCCGGCGATTGTGGCGTCGGCCGCGGTCCGCAGATTGCCCAAGCCGACCAGAGCCGCTTCACCCATCACCGCGATAGCCATGCCAAGAAACCAACTCCACCGCGGCAGGCGGCGATCCAAGACAATTCCGATAATTCCAACCAATAGAGGTGTTACCGCCATGATAAGCGCCGCATGTGCGCCGGAAGTCCTCTGGGTGCCAAAGCTGAACAGGACTGGGAACCCGGCAAAATTGCCGAACGCATACACGAGCAATAGGCGCAGATCCTTCACGTCGTTCGGCGGCCGTAGACGGCAAATGACCAGCAGAGGGCAGGTCAACAGGCCGGCGCCCACAGCCCGGATCAATCCAATCGAAAGGCCATCGAGTTGAAGCCCCGCAATTCGGGTGCTCGCTGGGACCAGCGCAAACAGGACGACGGCAAAGCAAGCGGCCACAAAAACGAAACTGGATCGCGGCGCGTTCGCATTGAGCATGCCGCGGAGAGGCATCGTCGCGGCATTCGCGGTCCCCGCAGTCATTGGATCCTCCGCCAGATACAGCGAAGTGTTTCCAGCTAAAAGAACACTTTTTTGTTGCAATACAGTCGAGCGCTGAGAAAGTTCGTAAGCTTGGTTTACCTGACACTAAGAACGGGCCACCGCTGGCGCTCGCTGACCGACCATATCGGCAACCAAACACTGCGATTACAAATACGTTCAGACGCGCAATGATCTACCGAGGGTCAGCGAAGCTCGCGGCTTGCGATGTAGAGCGCGAGCGCCGCGGCGTTCGAGACATTGAGGCTTTTGATTGCGCCCGGCAGGTCGAGCCGCGCCAGGCGATCGCACGTTGCGGCGGTCAATTGCCGCAAGCCTTTGCCTTCGCCGCCGAGCACCAGCGCCAGCGGCGCGCGCAGACGGGTCGCGGCGAGATCGTCGGCTGCGCTCGAGTCGAGCCCGACCGTCAAAAAGCCGCGCTCCTTGAGCGCGCTCAAGCCGCGCGCCAGATTCGGCACGGTGACGATCGGCACATGCTCGAGCGCGCCCGACGCCGCCTTGGCGAGCACGCCGGTTGCCTGCGGGCTGTGCCGCGCGGTGGTGACCACGGCCGCTGCGGCGAATGCCGCCGCGGTGCGCACAATCGCCCCGACATTATGCGGATCGGTGATCTGATCGAGCACCAGCACGATGCCGGAAGGATCGAGGTCTTCGATGTCGGGCGAGGGCAGGGGATCGGCTTCGGCGAGCAGGCCCTGGTGCACGGCGTCGGGCGTCAGCCGCGCATCGAGCGTGTCGGGCCGCACCAGGTCCGGCGTGAGCGGCAACGCAATGCCGTCGTCGGCGAGCCGGCGCACGGCATTTTCCGTGGCCAACAGCCGGCGGATGCGGCGCGCCGGATTCGCCAGTGCCGCGGTGACGGTGTGCCAGCCGTAAAGCAGGACTGCAGCGTCAGCGCTGTCGCGATGTTTGGTGCGACGGACGTTACGCTGTGCCAAACCATCCGCGCCGCGGCGATGCGAACGCCCACGCTCACCCCGCGTCTGCTGGTGAAAGTCCTTAGCCATCTGCGTGCAGCGCACCGATTTTTATTTTTTTAGGCTCAATCCTTGAACGGATCAAACTCGCCCGCGCCGGCCATTGCCACGGCGAACGGCCGCAACGTGTGCAGCACTTTTATGGTGCCGGCATGCTCGGCGATGACTGCCGGCAGCCGCCGGTACGCCATCGGGCTCTCGTCGAGATCGGCGCCGACCAGAGCGACGCCGCGGTCGCGCAGCCAGGCGTCCATCTGTTCGCGCTTGAAGCGGCGCTTGGCCTCCTTGCGGCCGAACAGCCGGCCGGCGCCGTGCACGGTGGAATAAAGCGAGGCGCGCGCCGCTTCGCTGTCGACCCCCTCGATGATCACGGCGTCGTCGCCCATCGAGCCGCCGACCAAGCCGCGCTGGCCCGGAAACGCCGGCGTCGCGCCCTTGCGCACCACCCACAGATTCTTGCCGTTGTGCGTCTCGCGCCAGGCGTAGTTGTGATGATTGTGCACCACGTCGGTGACGGCGCCACCGATGATTTGCCGCACGCGCTCGACCACCCACTCGCGGCCGGCATAGGCGTAGCGGCCGGCAAGCTCCATGGCGGCGATATAACGGCGGCCGAGCTCGGAATCCTCGTCCACCAGCGCAGGCGGCACGTTCATGCCGTCGGTGCCGCCGGCCGCCTTCAGGTAGCGCGTGGCGCTGGTGTGGCCGAGGCCGCGGCTGCCGAAATGCACGCCGATCCAGACCAAACCGTCCTCGTCGCGCATCAGGTCGACGTAATGGTTGCCGGAGCCGACGGTGCCGAGTTGCGCCGCCGCCTTGCCCCGGTACGCCGCCATGTCGGATGCCCGCCATGCCTCGCCGTCGTCGAACAGCGCGTGCTCGGCGCGCTCATTGTTGCTGCGGCCGAGCCCGAACGAGATCACGCGGGATACGTCGCGGATGATGGCGCCGACCTTGTCCTCGATCGCGGCGAACGGCGTGTCGAGCCGCGCCGCCATGTTGCCGCAGCCGATGTCGAAGCCGACGCCGGAAATGCTGATCTGGCCCTCATAGGCGATGACGCCGCCGACCGGCTGGGCATAGCCGAGATGGCCATCGGCGCAGACCACGCCGGCGACGACGTTGCCGACCGCCATGCAGTTCTTCATCTGCGCCACGGTCGCCGTATCGTGGGTGCCGAAGATCTTCAGCGGGCTGTTCTGAAACTCTTCCGCCTGCGGGCGCAGCGACGCGATGTCAGCTGCCGCGACTGCGGCCTCGCGCGCCAGCTGCTCCTTGCGTGCCGCGTCGCGATAGAGGCACCACGCCGGCATGCCGCGGCCTTCGCCGACCCGGCTGTCGGGATCGACGCCGGCGGCAAGGCACAGTTCTCGCGCGTGCTCGCGATATGGATCGGGCCGGTTCATGGCAGCCATTTGGGGCCGCTGCGCCAAGAGAGCAACAGCGGCAATGGGTCGTGGAACGAAACGAGGCGTGGACGGTTTTGTAGTGCGCCGCTCCGGCAAACGCGACTGCAGCGGTGCGGCGCGAGTGTCGGCCTAGAGCAGATCTCGCTCATGTAGCGCCACTTCCCGTCATGCGCGGGCTTGACCCGCGCATCCATGGGCCCCGACGCAGCATGGATTGCCGGGTCAAGCCCGGCAATGACGAACCGAGGAGTCGCGATTCGATCGGAGCGGAACATGCTCTAGTGGCCGCAAAAGGTGGCCAAAGTCAATGGATTGCCCGTCAGGCGCGGCAGCAATGAGCATTATCTGCAACCAATTCCGGCTCGAAGCGCCCGCGGTCTCGACGGCAAGCGGGCCAGCGCCGCCAGCCAAGGAAGCGGCCGCGTTCTCCCATTCGAACCCCGGCGTGACCATACGGCCGCCATTATTCCTTTGAATCCTTTACTGCAGCGGGTCGGGAGAGGGGACCATAAGAAGGTTCGGCCTCGGAGGCTCGTCGTGTTCAAGCTCCCCGCCTATGATCCCGTAGCCATCGCCGTGATGGGTTTTGGCATCGTTTTCGCCGTCGCGCTCGCGCTGGCGTTTTGACGTCCCGCGCAGGCCCCGATCCGCATCGCAAGGCAAGCGCCCGCCGCGCGCGCCGCTGCATGTAGTCCGATAGATATTTCGACTGGACTGGCCCGAGCGTCCTGCCGCTTCGGACAAAGGCACCAAACCCGGACCAAATTACCTGCGACCCGATCCGCGATGTCGGCGATAATGGACCAGGGTCAAACTGGACACTGCGAAATCATTGCTCCGAGGACGAAGGTCGTCCGCTGTATCTTAGTCCCCGGTGTGGTAGCCTTTTGATATGCGATCCCAGCAAATCGTGCCGGTATTTGCCTCGGCGCTGCTTGCGGCCATCGCGCCGACGCTCCT
>JASHPU010000160.1 GCA_030037885.1 Xanthobacteraceae bacterium
GCAAAGCCGTTCCAGCTCGCGGTGGTGTCGGCGGTGATCAGTCAGGCGCTGTTCTTCGGCCGCAAGGCGCGCAAGCGCGAGCGGACGAACGAGCGTCACGCCACGGTGGAATCCGGCTTCCGCTCGGGCTGAAGAGGATTCCCGCTCGTCGCCGCGAAGGCCGGGCCCAGCTCTTTTCAAGCTCCTGGATTCCCGCTTGCGCGGGAATGAGCGGAAGGGGACGCGGCTTCCACGCCGCTACTCAGGCTCTATTCCAGCGCGCTTGACCACCTGCCGCCATTTTTCGGCGGCGCGCGCGATCATCGCGGCCAATTTGTCCAGACTGTAGCTTCACCTGACGCGGCGGTATTGGCAAGACGAGACCGCGCCGCCTCCTCAACCAAAACAGAAAAAATAAAAACAAGGGCGCAGCCGATCGGCATATCGGCTGCGCCCAACTTGGCCGGCCAAGCACGGGGGGAGGGGGGAAAGGATGGCCGGTCCGCCACGACAAAGCGCGACGCCGATATTTGTTCCGGGCGGCCGTAGGCCGGTATTTGTTGGGCGCGGCCGTTATCACGTCGAGCGCACAATTTCAGCTCGCGGGCAGGTCAAAGTTGCATCGGACTTCTCATCACGAGTAAGTGAGAAAGGCCGACGGATGGAACCGCAGCGGCGGCTGCGACGTTGCGGCCTCGGTGTCAGTCGGTTCGGGGGATCTAGGCGTGCGCATAAAGGATGATCGCTTCGACGGTCGTTCCCGCGCTGCGGAGATGCTCCGATGGCCAGGCTCGTTGTTCTTCGCCTCTATCCTCGCTTTGTGGGTGCGTTCGGTATCGTCGCGCTCACTGTGCTTCTGGTCAGTCTCGACCCGCTGCTAGGCGCGGCTCCGAGCGCCGGGACCGGCGCCTCCGAACGGTCGCCGGCGGTTTCGGTCAACCGCTTCCGCAAGGGTGACCGGCTGCCGATAATCCATCCAGGGGCGCTGAACGGCCGGACCAACCAGGGCATGTGGCGCGGGCAGCCGATACCGGATGGCCTGCAGAGCCGAAAGAAAACCCCGATCGGTTGCGATCCGGCTTTCAGCCCGGTGTCATCCCCGGCGCGGGCTGCGATCTACGGCCGCTGCATCGCCTGATAGCGCCGATCGGTTGACGCCACGGCGGCTTGGCTTTTTGTCGCCGTCGCCTTTGAACCTTTGGCGCCCCCGGCGCGACCAACGATCGAGGCCGGGCGGGAAGCGTCTGTCGCGCGCGCGTTCGCGCCCTCCGTTGCTGCTATTTGATTCAAATCAGGACGACCGGCGGCACGGAACTTTTCATCGCTTGGCGCGATTGGTGGACGGCAATTTCCAGCACGGTGGACTGTATCATGTCAGCTCATCTCTCCGGCCGCCTTGGCGGCGCATTGTTGCTTGCAAGCCTGATCACGATGCCGGCCATTCCAGCCGCCGCGCAGGCGCTGTCCTATGGTCCGGCCAATCCCGCCGCACCGGTGTACAGCGACACGCCGGATGATGATCAGGCACAAGTGCCCGCTCTGCAGCGGCAGGTCGTCGCTTATGGCGGCACCGAGGCGCCCGGCACGGTCATCATCGATCCGGCGCACACGTTTCTTTATCTGACGCTCGGCGGCGGCCGGGCGATGCGTTACGGCATCGGCGTCGGCCGCGACGGCTTTGAGTGGTCCGGCGTCGAGGCGATCAGCCGCAAGGCCGAATGGCCGGACTGGATTCCGCCGGCCGCGATGGTGGCGCGCCAGCCGTACCTGCCGCGCTGGATCGCCGGCGGTCCCGGCAATCCGCTCGGCGCCCGCGCGCTTTATCTCGGCCATACCGACTACCGCATCCACGGCACCAACGCGCCGGACTCGATCGGCCAGCACATGTCGAGCGGCTGCATCCGCATGCTCAACGAAGACGTGATCGACCTGTACAATCGCGTCCAAATCGGCGCCAAGGTCATCGTGCTGCCCGACAGGCAGGCGCGGCAGATCAGTTATGCGGCGCCGCGCGTCGGTACGGTGCACCGGGTCGCTTCGCAAGCGCCGGGAACCATTGCGCCGCGCGCCGCGCTGCGAAATAACCAGCCGGTTTCGGGCATCTACTAGGCGGTAATGCCGGCGCGGCGCTTGATCTTTTACCGCGGAACCGCTGCCACATTTTTTTCGAGCTGATTGCGGGCTACGGCCGCAACTTACGAAAAGCTCGGTCGTTTTTATGTGAGAGTCACGGCGTTGCCGTGTTTCGATCAAAGTTTAGAACAAGAAAAATCTAGAATGAATCGGGTCGAAGCGCAGAACTCGGCGTCGTCTGCACCGCATGAACGGTTGCTGGACGAAATCGGTAAAGCGTTCTTTCCCAACTTCGCAACGATCCGCGCCGCCCTCGACGGTGCGCACATCGGGGTGTGGTGCTGGGATGTCGAGGCTGACAGGCTGATCTGGTCGAGCAATCTCGAGGCCATTCATCGCCTGCCGCCCGGCGGTTTCGACGGAACGCTGGCCGGCTTTTTGCGCGCGGTTCATCCGGACGACCGCAGCAGCGTCGAGACCGCGGTGCGTGAAGCGCTGCGCACGCAGGCCCCTTATCGCGTGCGCTATCGGTTGCGCGCGCAGGAGGACGAGGAGGACTTCTGGCTGGAAGCGAGCGGCATGGTTGCGCCGCGCGACACCGGCTCGGAGCGCATGTTCGGGCTCGCCTGGGAGATCAGCGGACGCGTCAAACTCGAGAGCGAGCTGCGCAGCCGCGTCAAGCAGCAGGAAGCGCTCGCCCAGCTTGGCGAACGCGCGCTGGCGGAAGCCGACATCGAACGCCTGCTCAGCGATGCAGTGTCCACAGTGGCGATGACGCTCGGGGTCGAGTTCGTCCAAATCCTCGAACTTCTTCCCGGCAACGACGCTCTCTTGCTGCGCGCTGGTTCCGGCTGGAAATCGGAACTTGTCCGCGCGACCGTCGCTTCGGCCGCATCCGGCAGCTACGGCCGCTACACGCTCGACTCGCTGCTGCCGGTCGTCACCGAGGAATTTGCCGCGGAGACGCGGTTTCGCGTCGACGATTATCTGCACGAGCACGGCTGCGTGGCCGGGCTGAGCGCGGCGATTGCCGGCCGCGACGAGCGCTTCTACGGCATTCTCGGCGTCTGCACCAACAGCCGGCGCCGCTTCACTGCCCAGGAAACCGCGTTCCTCGGCGCCATCGCCAATCTGTTGGCCGGCGCCATCGCCCGCCGCCAGCTTGAGCAGCGCCATGAGCTGATGATCCGCGACATGCGGCATCGCTCGGGCAATCTGTTCTCGCAGCTGTTGGCGCTGTTCTCGCAGACCGCGCGGAATTCGAAGAGCATCCCCGACCTGGCCAACAAGTACCGCGCCCGCGTGCTGGCGCTCGCCAGTGCGCAGCGGCTGATCACCGAGGGCGGCGGCAAGTCGATCCCGATCATGGATCTGCTCTACACGCTGCTCGGCCCTTACCTCGATCGCGTCAGTTTCAGCGGTCCCAATGTGGAGCTCGAATCCGACCCGGTGTTCAATCTCAGCGCCGCGCTGCACGAATTGGCCGACAACGCCGTCAAGCACGGCAGCCTGTCGGGGCCGCAAGGCCAGCTCGAGCTGAGCTGGTCGGTCAGCCGCACCGAGCGCGGCACGACGCTCCTGCTCGACTGGGTCGAGAAGAACGGGCCGCCGGCGCGGCGGCCGCGCAAGCTCGGCTTCGGCTCCCGCCTGATCGCGCTCGTCATCGAGCGCCAATTGAACGGCGAAGTCACGCGCAGCTTCGGCCGCAAGGGCCTTGCCGTGCACATGGTGGTGCCGCTCACCCACGAGCGCTGGCCGACGACGCATCCGGCTGTGGAAGGCGGGGAGCAGAAAAGTTAGAGCTTTTTCCATCGTCGTTGCGAGCGCAAGCGAAGCAATCCAGTTGCCCCTTGCGACACGCCGCGGCCATCGGCCAGCTCCAGATACGCCCCTTCCAGCACCGCGATGCATTCCGGCATCGTGACCTGCTTGCCGACGTCGTCGTTGGGCAGAATCCGGGTCTTTCAGCGGCAACAGCTTATGATCAACGAAGGCCGTCGCGATCGACGGCACCCCGCGACCGGCCAAAGTTTTGCGGCTTACGCAAAGTCCATGGCGGCAAGGCCCGGCTAACCCGTAGCCTCGTCCCGCGGATCGCGGGCCTTGCGGACGCGCTCGCTGTAGACCGGCACGGTCAGCCCGAACAGGTCCCAGCGCGTCAGATAGGCGAGCAAAAACGGATGGCAGCCGTGCTCGAACAGCCATGCCACGTCGCCCGTGAGCAGCGCCTTGCGCTCGTCTTCGGTCAGGTCGAGCGGGCCGATGGCCAGCGCCGGATCGGCTCGCAGCGCCTCGCGAAAAGCGCGGTCGTGCAGCGCGTCGCGGCACAGCTTGTTGACGGCGTAGACGCTCATGGCCGCGCCGTCCGTCTCAATCCCAACGCCACGCGCCGTAGGAGTGGCCGTGGTCGATCTGCGGCTCGATGAAGCGCGGCTTGCGCTCGCCGATGGTGCCAAGCATGGCGATCCAGTTAAGCAATTCGCCGCCGATATTGCCGGCGCGCGCCATGCGGCTGGCGGTCGCTTCTTCGAGCAGGTCATTGACCTTGCCGAGCGCCAACAGGTGCTGCACCCGCCTGGTCCATTCCTGGTCCGGCGTGCCGGCGCGCTCGCCGTGCGGGATTTTCGGCCCGCCGATTTCGAGCGAGAAGCTGCCGCTTGCCAGGACCGCCACCCGCATGCGTTCCGGCCACTCCCTGATTGCGTCGCGCACCATCTCGCCCAGCGCGTAGCAGCGCCGCGCCCCGGGCAACGGCGGTGCCAGGCCGTTGATGAAGATCGGCACAATCGGAATATTCATGTGCGGGGTAAGAAAGTGCAGCGGCACCATGATCGAATGATCGACATCGAAATCCTGCGACAGCGACAAGTCGAAGCCGCGAGCGATGCCACTGCCGCGCAAGTGTCCCGCGAACGGCGCATGGCCGTGCACGCGGTAATGCGGCATCGGCGTCTGGTCGTTCGGCCCCTCGGTCGTATCGGTGACGCCGACCAGGAAGGTCGGCAGGTTGTCGAAGAAGAACGTGTTGAAATGGTCGCTATCGAACACGACCAGCACGTCCGGAGCGACCGCGGCGACGTGCTTGGCGATTTCCGCATAGAGCCGCGCCACCTCGCAGTTCGGACCTTCGCGCGCCACCAGCGCCGGAAAGGCCGGCGCATGCGGCACCCCGAAGGCGGCGACGATTTCAGCCATGGCGCTCGTCCTGATTTTTTCCGGCGCGCGGCGTTCACGCGGCTGCCTTCAGCAGCCGAAAATATCCGATGGTCGGCACCGGCGGAACGGTACGGATGCCGCACGCGCTCCTGACAATATTCCTAATGGATTCCCGATCAAACGGCATCAGCAACCCCGTTGCCGGAAGCCCAAAGCGTGTAACGGAGCAACCTGCAATTCAATGCAACAGGTGCCCGGATGGCCAGGCTTGCGCTCGCAATGACGCGAGCGCAGCCGCGGCCGTGCCACGAGGCACGGTCGGCGATTGCGCTCTGTCAAATGCGGTGCTGGTAACGCTTAGGAACGCGAATCGAGCGAGAGCCCGATGCTGAACGCTTTTTGCCGCGTCGCGCCTTCCGTTCGCTTCAGTTTCTTGGCGATCCTGGATGCGGGAGTTTTCCGCTTCGCCATGGATTTCAGGTCACGGACTTCGCTCGAAGTCCACGCGCGCCGTTTCTTTGTCCGCTTAGCCATAGAACCTCCTTGCAAATGCAGGCAGCTTGTATCCCTTACGGGAGCGAAAGAAAAGCAGAACACAGGATGGAGAACATTTTGGATACGATCAAACCATCCGCCGCGAGCTTGTTAGGTTCTCCTTAACAAGATATGAGCAAGGAAGCAAATAGTTCTTTTTTATGCTTCCGGGACCGATTTGCTGCAATGCGAGGCCGGCGTTCCCGATCCTCGCCGCCCACGGCCGGCATCAGATAACAAGCCCGCGAACTGGCAGCTGGGGCGCCGCACTGCGCCCGTTTTGTTGCATGCTCGACGATCCATCTGCTTCGCGCCGCTGCCCACGACGCGCTCGAACGGCCGCCGAAGCGGGGTGTTTGCTGACCAAAAGCGCTGTTTGGTGACCAAAAACTGTTCGTTGCGCGGTGGACGAGCGTAAAACAGCCGAAAAGTCCTGCGTCAATCCCGTCTGGCGACCCGAAAGCGGCGTCTTGAGCCCCGACTATGCGCCGCGGCAGCCGTGATGCCCGATGCCGCGGATTGCGCGGGCGCAGGCATGCATCATAACGATTGTGCAACGTCCGTGCCGTAATGCTGGAGGCCAAGGAGCGGACGAATGCTGATCTTTCTGCTGAGTTGCCTGTTTGGCGCGGTCTGCGCAGTGGGAGTTTGGACCGCCGTTACGGCGCATACAACGATCGACGACATCGTCAAGCGCGGTGGCACGCCAGCCCCGCCGGGAGAACCCTGAACGCCTCAAGCCGGCATGCGGATCGTTCATGTTCTCGTTTTGGTCGCTATCCTGCCGGGCGCCGCCGTTAGCGGCGTCGCCGCGCAGCGTCCCGCCCCGGCCTGTCCTGGCACACAGCAACGACGCGACGTGGCCGAATTGTTGTTCGGCCGCGATATCGGCAACCGACTCGGCGTCAGCGCATCGGCATGGCAGCGCTTTGTGGCGCACGAAATCACCCCGCGCTTTCCCGATGGACTGACCGTCACCGACGCGCTCGGACAATGGCGCGATCCCGACAGCGGCCGCACGGTGCGCGAGCCGAGCAAGCGGGTCGAAATCGTGTTGCCGGGCAAAAGTGACGACGGGGCGCGCCTCGACGCCATCGTGTCGGCCTACAAACGGCAATTCCACCAGCGCTCCGTCGAGCTGGTCATGCAGTCGGCCTGCGTGTCGTTCTAGCGCGAAGGCGCAATCCGCTTTGGATCGTTGCGTCAGGCGACTGCGGTCCCGCCAGGGACTTGCATCCGGAGAACGCCATTCCTAGCTTCTTGGCGGCCAGCGTCGACACCGGGGAGCGGCCGGCATGAATTGTAACGCCGATGAACTGAAGCTGGTCGCGCTCGACCGCGACGATATCGCGGTGGTCTCTGCGCACGTGCAGGATGCGCTGGTTCGGGTCGGCGACATCTCGTGGCAACCGCGCGAGCACCGCTTCGTGATGGCGCTCAATCGCTTCGACTGGATGGCGGCGGCCGACGCCAGGCCCGATCATGGCCGCAAGCCGGACTACCGGCGCTGCCGGACCGCGTTGCGCTTCGAGCGGGTGCTCAGCTGCAAATGCCGCGACCTCGATCAGTCCGACAAGATGGCGCGGCTCAATTTGCTTGCCGTGGAATTCGTCGAGCGCGATCCACCGGCCGGCGCCGTGACGCTGACGTTCTCGGGCGCTGGCGTCATCCGCCTCGAAGTGGAATGCCTGGAGGCTGAACTGGCCGATCTCGGCGAGATTTTCGCCGCCAGCACCTGCCCCAATCATTTCGCCGCCGACTCGTCGCCGGCGTGATCGCGGGCCTATTGCAGCGCCATGGGCTTGCGGCAGCGCGTCGCGGCGCCGAGCCGAGCAACCAATTCACGCGGTCTGCGGCCGTCGCTGCGGCGGGGTTGAGAAAAGCTTCATCAGCACCACGATGGTGGCGAGCGTTGCCGCATAGGCGATAAGCTGCATGGCAGTCGGCTGATCGACGTAGCCGATCAGCGTGTGCAGGGCGCGGCCCAAAAGGCTCGAATCGCTCAGGAGCCACGACGTATCCCACACCGTCTCGTCGAGCGCGGTCACGATGGCAGCCTGCTGCAGAAATGCGATCGCCTGCGCGGCAAGGCCGGCAGCCAGGAACGCGATCAGCGTTGAGGTGACGGCGAACAGATAGCGCGCCGGAATGGTCACCAGGCCCAGATAGGTCGCCAGGCACACCAGCGAACCGAGAACGAGGCCGATGCAGCCGCCGACCGCCATGCCCCAGCTGGCGCCGCCCTGCGCGGCCGCGACGCCGTAAAGAAACAGCACCACCTCGGAGCCCTCGCGCAACACCGCGATCGCCACGACGATGGCGAGCGCGGCAAGCGATTTCGAGCCGGCCGCCACCGCTTCGCCGGCGGCCTTGAGTTCGGCGGCGAGCTCACGGCCGTGCCGCGCCATCCACACGTTGTGCCAGGTCAGCATGATGACGGCGAAAGCCAGAATGCCGGCGTTGAACACTTCCTGGCCGCTGCCGCCGAACAGCTGCGACAGCCCGCCGGTAAAGAGCGCCACCACGCAGGCGCCGATCACGCCGGCCGCAACGCCGGCCGACACCCAGAGGCCGCGGCCGGGGACGCCGACCGTCACCGCCATGATGATGCCGACGATCAGGCCGGCCTCGAACACCTCGCGAAAGACGATCAGCAACGCAGCAAGCACCTGAACCTCACGGCATGACAGTCATGACGGTCATGGCACCACCAGATAACCCTGGGTGGCATGATGAAAATCGTCGTAGAAATTGTAGCGCCCCGGCTGCAGCGGCCGCACGTGGACGACGGCGTCGCTGCCGACCGGGACGATCTTCTCGAAATGCAGATCGCCGCTCTCGAATTCCGACACGATGGTGTTGAGATTCTTCACATGGATCGCGATCGGCTTGTTGGCAGGCGCATGCAGCTCTGCCGGCTCGAATTGATGATCCTTCAGGGTCACCGAGAGACTGACGGCATCGTCGGCGCGGGCGGCGACAACGCAACAGATCGTGGCTACGGCCAACATTGCGGCCGCAAGGCAAGCAGCGATCCTGGTCCGTCCACCTGCGCTCATGCAGCGCGTATTCCGTGCCGGCGAAATTGACGATAAGCACTTGGGCAACGTCGGACTTTTTGTCAATCTAAAAGCCTAATATTAGAATTGTTATAATATCAAGGTGTGGTAGCCCTCGTTCGGCACCGCAGCGCTAAGGTTCAATGATGGCGATCCGTCTCGATACGCGCTCTGGCGACTTTGCCCAAAAATTCCGGGCTTTTCTTGATGCCAAGCGCGAAACGTCGGCCGACGTCGAGGCGGCCGTGCGCGCGATCGTGGTCGATGTGATAGCGCGCCGCGATCGGGCGCTGAAGGACTACAGCAAAAAATTCGACGACCTCGATCTCGACCGGATCGGGCTGAAAGTGCCGGGCGAGGACATTGCCGCCGCCGCAAAGGCCTGCGGGCGCGAGCCGCTGGCGGCGCTGCAATTGGCGCGTGACCGCATCGAGGCCTATCACCGCCGCCAGTTGCCGCGCGACGACCGCTTCACCGACGCGCTCGGCGTCGAGCTTGGCTGGCGCTGGACGGCGATCGAGGCGGTCGGGCTTTACGTGCCCGGCGGCACCGCGGCCTATCCGTCGTCGGTGCTGATGAACGCGGTGCCCGCCAAGGTCGCCGGCGTGCCGCGCCTTGTGATGGTGGTGCCGGCGCCGCGTGGCGAGCTCAATCCGCTGGTGCTGGCGGCGGCACATCTTGCCGGGGTCGACGAGATTTTCCGTATCGGCGGCGCGCAAGCGGTCGCCGCTCTGGCGTACGGGACCGAGAGCATTGCGCCGGTCGCCAAGATCGTCGGGCCGGGCAATGCCTATGTGGCCGCCGCCAAACGCCTGGTGTTCGGCAAGGTCGGCATCGACATGATTGCCGGCCCTTCCGAGGTGCTGATCATCGCCGACGGCGGCGCCAACCCGTCCTGGATCGCTGCCGACCTGTTGGCCCAGGCCGAGCACGACGAAAGCGCACAGGCGATCCTCATCACCGACAGCGCCGCGCTTGCCGATGCGGTTGAGGACGCCATCGTCGGCGAGCTGGCGCACTTGCCGCGCCGCCGGGTCGCCGCCGCCTCATGGCGCGATTTCGGCGCCATCATTATCGCCGGCAAGCTCGACGAGGCGGTCGGCCTGACCGACGCGATTGCGCCCGAGCATCTGGAAATCGCCGCCGCCGATGCCGAAAGCTTGGCGCGGCGCATCCGCAATGCCGGCGCGATCTTCATCGGCGCGTACACCCCCGAAGCCATTGGCGATTACGTCGCCGGCTCCAATCACGTGCTGCCGACGGCGCGCTCTGCGCGTTTCTCCTCCGGGCTCGGCGTGCTCGACTTCATGAAGCGCACCTCGATCCTCAAATGCGGGCCCGAGCAATTGCGCGCGCTCGGCGGCGCCGCGACCGCGCTCGGCACCGCCGAAGGGCTCGACGCCCATGCCCGCTCGGTCGCCATCCGGCTCAACAGATAACAGGGACTCCGAATGATCGGCCAGTTTGCGCTCGTCGCCGCGAAAGCGGGGACCCAGTCTGGATTTCCGCTTGCGCGGGAATGAGCGGAGACTGTCGAACGGACTGCCTTTAGATGGCACGCGCACCACGACGGGAACGCACCGATTGCCTTGCCGCTGTCATGCTCGACGAGGCTTCGATCGGGCGTTCCAGCCGCGACGTCGAGCACGAGCGCGCCGTCGCCATCTACGATCTTCTTGCCGAGAACAAGTTCAAGCCGACCGGCTACGAAGATGGCCCCTACGCGCTGCAGCTCGGCATTTCGGGCAATCGCCTGGTGTTCGACATCCGCACCGCCGACGGCGCACCGATCATCGCTCATATGCTGTCGCTGGCGCCGTTTCGCCGCATCGTGAAGGATTATTTCACGGTCTGCGACAGCTATTACGCGGCGATCCGCACCGCGACGCCGGATCGCATCGAAGCGCTCGACATGGGCCGGCGCGCGCTGCACGACGAGGGCTCGCACATCGTCATGGAGCGGCTGCGCCGCAAGGTCGAGCTCGATTTCGATACGGCGCGCCGCCTGTTCACGCTGATCACGGTGCTGCATTGGAAGGGCTGAGCGGCCCGCTGCCGCCGCCGGCGCCGCCATCGACGCAGCCGCTGGCGGTGCTGTTCGCCTGCGGCCAGAACGCGGTGCGCTCGCCGATGGCCGCGGCGCTGTTCGCGCAGGTTTTCGGCCGCACGATCTATGTGGGTTCGGCCGGCGTGCGCAAGGGCGAACTCGATCCGTTCGCGGTCGCCGCCATGGCGGAGATCGGGATCGACATTTCGCAGCACAAGCCGGTGACGCTCGAGGAGCTGGAGGATTGGGAGGGGCTGAACTTCGACCTGATCGTCACGCTCACCCCGCAGGCGCATCACCGCGTGCTCGAGCTGACCCGCACCAGCGCGGTCGAGGTCGAATATTGGCCGACGCCGGATCCGAGCGCCGTCGAGGGCAGCCGCACCCAGCGGCTCGATGCGTATCGCGAGCTGCGCGATCAATTGTTGGCGCGCATCCAGCAGCGCTTTGCGAGGCCGACAGGTTGGAATGAGTGATATGAGATGTTGCGCATAGCGCAATGTGTCATAGCCCAATGTGTCATGGCCCAATGTATCAAGTGCAAGCACCGTCGTTAGGCCCGATCGGTTTGAACAAATAGAGAACAAAGCCGAACCAGAGTCAATAGGCGACCTCGAACAGCCGCTGCACCAGGCGGCGCGCCAGGACGCCGGCGACGCGGCGGCGGTAGTGGCCGGGCGTGAACGTCGTCTTCATCGCCATGATTTGATCGCGCACGAGCGCGTCGAGGCCGGCGAGCACGCGCGCGTCGAGCGGGCCGCCGCACAGCGCGGCGGTGCCGGATAGCCGCACCGGGCGCGGATTGGTGCCGGTGAAGGCGACGCGCAGGTCGGCCAGCGTATCGCCGTCGCGGCGCAGCGCCACCGCGACGCCGGTGACCGGATATTCGATCGAGCGGCGGATGCGGATCTTGTCGTAGGCCGAGCGCAGGCCGGGCGTATTTTTTGCGCGCACGGCGGTGACGAACTCGCCTGGGCGGAGCGCCAGAAAATATTTGCCGTCGCCGCGCGTCTGCGTCACCGGCTCGTCCTGGCGCGCGTAGCCGATGTAAAGGTCGGCCAGCGGCAGGGTGCGCCGGCCGGCCGGTCCGGCGATGTCGATTTCGGCGTCGAACACGAGCAGCGCCGGCGCAAGGTCGCCGGAAAACGTGGCAAAGCACACGCTGCGGCTTTTCGGCGCCACGTGGCAGACCGTGCCGGTGGTTTTCAGGCAATGCCGATTGGCGGCGCGCCACCATTCGCTCTGATTGTAATAGATGCAGCGGGTGTCGAGGCACAGATTGCCGCCGACGGTGCCCATGTTGCGATGGGTCGGTCCGGCGATGTGGCCGGCTGCCTCCGCAACCACCAGATAGTGGCGTGCCACGCCGGGATGCGCCGCGACTTCGGCGAGCGTGACCGCGGCGCCGATCTCGATCGCGCTCGCGTCGGCTTTGATGGTGCGCAACTCGGGCACGCCGTTGATGTCGATCAGCACCGGCGGCGCCACGATGCCGCGGCGGATATTGACGACGAGATCGGTGCCGCCGCCAAGGAGCCGGCTTTCGCCATGGGCGGCACGCGCCACGATCACCTCGTCGAGCGAGCGCGGGCGAACCACATCGAAAGGCGGCAGCGCGTCCATCAGGCGCCGCCGTTGCCATGTATCCGCTCATGCCCGCGCAAGCGGGCATCCAGTCTGCGTTCCCGCTTTCGCGGGGACGAGCGGAGAAATGCACCTATCAAGTATCGCCCTCTTGTTTGCCGTTGCTCTTCATGCGCGCCCGCTTCTCCAGCGCGGCGAAGACGCGGTCCGGCGTCACCGGCAGGTCGTTGAAGCGCAAGCCGATGGCGTCGGCGATGGCGTTGGTCAGCGCCGGCAGAAACGCGGCGAGCGAGCCTTCGCCGGCCTCCTTGGCGCCGAACGGGCCGTGCGGATCGACGCTTTCGACGATGCCGACGTCGATCGGCGGCGAATCCTGGATGGTCGGCACGCGGTAATCCAGCATGTTGGCGGTCAGCATCAGGCCGTCGTGGTAGGCGGCTTCCTCGCTCATGGCCTGACCGAGGCCCATCCACACCGAGCCTTGCACCTGGCCTTCGACGGTGAGCCGGTTCAGCGCCCTGCCGCAATCGTGCGCGACCCAGACCTTGTCGACGGTGACGACGCCGGTGTCCTCGTCAACGCTGACTTCCACCACCTGCGCCGAATAGCTGTAGCCCATGGTGCCGCCGATCGCGGCGCCGCGGTATTTCTTGCCGCCGTGCGATTGCGGAATGGTCGAGTAAGTGCCGGTGACCGTGATGGTGCCGGAGTCTTTCAAAGCCTCGGTTACGACCTCGTTGAAGCTCAAGCCCTTGTCCTGGGCGCCGGCGCGGTACAGCTCGCCCAGGCATTCGACTTCGCCCGGTTTGGCATCGAGCTTGCGCGCGGCGGCGGCGATCAGCACGGCCTTCAGATTCTGCGCCGCGTCGATCGCGGCGTTGCCGACCATGAAAGTCACGCGCGACGAATAGGAGCCGTTGTCCTTCGGCACCACCTCGCTGTCGCCGGTGACGACGCGCACGCGCGCGAGATCGAGCCCGAGCACTTCGGCGACCGCTTGCGCCAAGATCGTGGTCGAGCCTTGGCCGATATCGGCGGCGCCGGACAGCACCACGATCGAGCCGTCGAAGTCGAGCTTGATCTTGACGGTGGCGTGCGGCTCGCCGGTCCAGTTCACCGGCTTCGAGGCGCCGCTGATGTAATGCGAGCAGGCGAAGCCAAAGCCCTTTTTGATCGCGCCGTTTTTTTGCCCGCCGCCGTTGCGGTTGCGCGCGGCCGTGCGCTCCTTCCAGCCGCTTTGGCGCTCGACCCAGTCGATGCATTCGGGCAGGCCATAGCTGTTCACCATCAAATCGTTGTCGGTGAAGGTCGGCGCCTCGAGCAGGTTGGCGCGGCGCACCGCGATCGGATCGAGGCCGATCTCGCGCGCCATCTGGTCGAGCAGGCTCTCGAAGGCGAAGCGCACGTCGACCGTGCCGTGGCCGCGAAACGCGCCGCATGGCGGCGTGTTGGTGAGCACGCGCTTGCCGATGTAGCGGACATTGTGCAGGTCGTAGATGGCGTACAGCATCGAGCCGGCATAAAGGATGGTGACGACGCCGTAGCCCGAATGGGCGCCGCCGCGCTGCATGCACTCGCATTCGACGCCGGTAATGCGGCCGTCCTTGCGCAAACCGATTTTCAGCCGGATGTCGGTCTCCGGCCGGCCGCGATGGGTGATGAACGTCTCCTCGCGGTTGACGACGAGGCGCACGCAGCCGCCGGCCTTGCGGGCGAGCAGCGCCGCGATCAGCTCGACGTTGAGCGTCTCGGTGCGGCAGCCGAACCCGCCGCCGACCTGCGGCTTGACCACGCGGATGCGCGACATGTCCATGCCGAGAACGTGCGCCAGCATCAGGTGCACGTAATACGGCACCTGGGTCGAGGCGTGCACGGTCATGCGGTCGCGCACCGCGTCGTAATCGGCGAGCGCGGCGTGCATCTCCATCTGGTTCTGGCACACTTCGGCGCAATTGTAGGTCGCTTCGCGCACCAGATCGGCGGCGGCGAACGCGGCTTCGACGTTGCCAAGCTCGAAATAAACGTCGCGCTCGATGTTCTTGGCGCGGTGCGGATGAAGCGCGATGGCGTCTTCCGCCAGCGCCGCTCGCGCAGTGTGATAGGCCGGCAGCTCGCGGACTTTCAGCTTGATGCGCCGCACCGCTTCCTTCGCCGTGGCGTCGTCGACCGCCGCGACCGCGGCGACCGGCTCGCCGCGATAGCGCACGCGGTCGCGCGCCAGCGGATGCTCGCTCCGCGCGATCGGCAGCACGCCAAACGTCTTGTCGCAATCGGCGCCGGTGACGATCGCCTTCACGCCCGGCAGCTTGGCGGCTTCCGCAACGTCGACATCGAGAATCTCGGCGTGCGAATAGGGACTGCGGAAAATGCGCCCGGCGAGGCTGCCGGGCACTAGCAGATCGGCGGTGTACTTGGCGCGGCCGGAGACCTTGTCGGGGCCGTCGATCATCGGCACGTAATCGCCGATGTTATGCGCGGGAAGGATTTGGTTCATGATTTTCACGTGTCATTCCGGAGCCAAACGCGGCGCTCTCTTTCCGCTCATGCCCGCGAAAGCGGGCATCCAGGGCGGCGCTCCGATTCAGCGCTTCCGATCTGGGTCCCCGCTTTCGCGGGGACGAGCGGATATCAGGCATCACGGCGACAATCCGTCGGCGCACAGCTTCGCCGCGTGCTGCACGGCTTCGATGATTTTCACGTAGCCGGTGCAACGGCAAATGTTGCTGCCGAGCGCCTCGCGAATCTCGTCTTCACTCGGTCGCGGGTTGCGGCGTAAGAGCCCGGCCGATGCCATGATGAAGCCGGGCGTGCAGTAGCCGCATTGCGAACCGAGCTTTTCGTGAAAGCCGCGCTGCACGGCGGAGAGGCGGCCGTCGACGGCAAGCGATTCGATGGTGTCGACGCGGCGGCCCTCGGCGCGCGCGGCAAGCGTCAGGCACGACAACAGCGGCCGATCGTCGACCAGCACCGTGCAGGCGCCGCACTCGCCGCCGTCGCAGCCGGTTTTCGTTCCGGTCAGGCCGACGATTTCCCGCAAATAATCCAACAACAGCACGTTGTCGCTCACCGCGTCGGTGCGGGCGCGGCCGTTAAGCGTGAGCGAAAGCAAGCGCGCCATGCGGCAATATCGCGTTTCTGTTTATGTGCAGTTCCATACCAGCAACCGCGGCTCACTTCAAATCACATGCGCGGACCAAACGGTTGAACCGGCGTTGACGGAGCTGGTCGGCCCCTCTCGACGATGCCGGCTGCGCCTTCCATAATGCGTCCGGTATGAGGGTGCAGGTTCCGTGAAAATTTTATCATTCCAGTCGGGTCTTCACGACGCCTCGGCTGCCGCGTTCGAAGACTACCGGCTCGTCGCCGCCGTTGCGGAAGAGCGGCTGCGCCGCGAGAAAGGCTGGGGCGACGACGTGCCCTGGCTCGCCGTCGACGAGGTCTTGCGCAGCGCCGGCTGGGCCCGCAACGAGGTCGACGTCATCGCAGCTATTCGCGGCGTGTTCCCGCTGCATTATTTCTCGTTCTCGCTGCCGCGCGACCTTTATTACACGGTGCGCAAGCACGTCGGCCGCGAGCGGCGCAATCGCGATCTGTCGCATGCCATGATCCGCAGCGGCCTTGATGAGCGCCGCTTGTTCCGCACCGAGCGTTTTTTGGCCGAGAACGGCTTTCGCGACGACGTGGTGATGCACTTCGTCAATCACCACGAAGCCCACGCGCTCGCCGCGTTGTTCTTCACCGACTGGGACGACGCGCTGATCTATACGGCCGACGGCGTCGGCGACAATGTCAGCTACAGCGTCCGCACCTTGCAGGGCGGCGAGCTCAAATGTCTGTTCGGCGGCGACGAGTGGCTGAAGGTCAAGCGCGCCCCGAGGAACAGTCTCGCCACGGCTTACGGCCACGCCACGAAAGCGGCCGGATTTCGCATGTGGCGGCACGAGGGCAAGCTCACCGGACTGGCGGCGCGCGGCGAACCCAAGCTGCGCGACGCGATGGCGCGGCATTTTCGGCTCGGCGCCGACGGCCTCGTCGCCTGCGATTTCACCAGTTGGCGGGTGATGGAAAAGCGCATCCACGCGATCTGCCGCGGTCACAGCCGCGAAACGATCGCAGCGTCGATCCAGCAACTGGTCGAGGATTTGATCTCGGGCGCGGTCGGTCATTGGCTGGCGCGCAGCAAGGCGAAGCGGCTGGCGCTGGCCGGCGGCCTGTTCGCCAATGTGCGGCTCAATCGGCTGCTTGCCGAGACGCTGCCGATCGAGGAAATTTTCATC
This sequence comes from Xanthobacteraceae bacterium, assembly GCA_030037885.1. Taxonomy (GTDB): domain Bacteria; phylum Pseudomonadota; class Alphaproteobacteria; order Rhizobiales; family Xanthobacteraceae; genus BOG-931. The sequence goes on from JASHPU010000160.1 coordinate 16,710, forward strand.
TATCCCGCCATGGGCGACGACGGCTTGGCGGTCGGCGCGGCACTCTGCTACTTGCGCGACCGCGACGGGCTTGGCGCGTGGCTGCGCCAGCGCCGGCGCCTCGACGACGTCTATTTCGGCCAGGACTTCGACTCCCGCATCGACGCGGTGCTGGCGGACGCACCGGACGTGCAGCGTCTGCCCGGCAATCCGGTCGAGCTCGCAACGCGCCTCGTCCAGCAGGGCGCCGCCGGCGCGGTGTTCGTCGGCCGCATGGAACACGGGCCGCGCGCACTCGGCGCCCGCAGCATCATCGCGAGCCCGACCGATCCGACCATAAACGACCGGCTGAACCAGCGGCTCGACCGTTCCGAGTTCATGCCGTTCGCGCCTTATGTGCTCGAAGAGGACGCGGCGCGGGTTTTCGACATCACGCCGGTCAACCGCTATGCGGCGCGGTTCATGACCATCACCTGCGCGGTGCGGCCGGAATGGCGCGCGCGCATTCCCGCTGTCGTGCATGTCGACGACACGGCGCGGCCGCAGATCGTTCGCGACGCCGACAATCCGCTGTTCGCCGCGATCTTGCGGCGGTTTCGCGACCGCACCGGCATTCCGGTGCTGATCAACACCAGCTTCAACGTGCACGAAGAGCCGATCGTCAACCGGCCGGAAGAATGCCGGCGCGCGCTGATCGACGGCCGCGTCGATTTCGTGGTGACGCGGCAGGCGGTTTATCTGATCACGCGCGCGCTGGCCGCATTTCATGGCATCACCGGCGCGGAGGACAAGCGCGCATCGCCTGCATCGGCAGCGCTCACTGCGGCCGAAACCGGGCGATAACGTCTTCGGGAATGGCTTTCGCCTTCATGCGCGACGGATCGGCCGGATCGCGGCCGGCCCAGACGCGCGTCTCGCGGCCTTCGACCGCAACTTCGCCGCGGATCGCCAGGCGGTGCTCGACGTCGAAGCTCGAGCGGCGGAAGTCGCTCACCCGCGAGGTCTGATCGACGACGTCGCCGAACCGCGCCGGGGCCATGAACGTCGCGCCGGCGTCGACCAGCGGCAGCCCGACGATGCCGAACGCGGCGGCGAGATCGGGCGGCTTCACCCCGAGCGCGGCTTCAAACAGCATCCAGGTGCCCCAATCGAAGAATTCGAAGAACCGGCTGTTGAACGCGATGCCGGCCGGATCGCAGTGCGACCACGCGATGGTGAATTGCCGGCGGTGCACGAAATCGGTCATTGTTTGCGCTCTGTTGTGCCGATCAAGCGCGCCGCAGCGGCGATGTCAAATTGAGAAGTGTCCGCTTCACTCGTCATTCCGGATCGCCGCGCAGCGGCGAGTCCGGAATCCATAAGCCCTGCGCTGGGGTTATGGATTCCGGGCTCGCGGGCCGAGGCCCGCGCCCCGGAATGACGAAATAGTCCACGAATCATGGCGGGCGAGCCTGCGCAAGCTCGCCCGTCACGTTCTCAGCGCTGCTACCGCGGCTGGGAGCCAGGATCAAGTTCACTGCGGTACGATGCCGGTAGCGGCTCAGTACTGCGGCCGAACCCGACCTTGGCGATCTCCCGCTTTCGGCAGAACCGAACGCAAGCGATCTGAAAATGATGATAGCGCACGGCGCGCGGGCTGCAACAAAAACCGTACATCGCCCGCAAGGGTCGCGTCGTGGGGATAATTCTGGGGATTGTTTGCTCAAGCTGTTTCCCGGATGCGGTGCAGCGAGAAGCAGTGCGCCGCTGATCCGGAATCTTCCAAACACGGAGTTCGTAACGGTCCCGGGTCTGCAGCGCACCACTTCGTGCTGCGCCGCGCCCGGGACACGCCCGACGAGGCCGGACAGGTGCTTGACGCTGGCCCTTGGAACCACCAAGCTTAGGGCATGGCGGCGGAGTTTTCGACGTCGGTGGTCGCGATGAGGGACTGCCGCATCCGGCTGATGCGCGGCGGCGCAGGCGATCCGCTCGTT
>JASHPU010000161.1 GCA_030037885.1 Xanthobacteraceae bacterium
CCACCGGCGGCGTCGATATTTTCATGTTCGACAGCCGGCAAGTGTGAGGCAGCCGCGCATACCTAAATTCCTCATCCTGAGGCGCTCGGCGCGCAGCGCCGAGCCTCGAAGGATGCAGGCCCGGGCGCCTCGGCCTGCATCCTTCGAGGCTCGCTTCGCTCGCACCTCAGGATGAGGAACATAGGCTAAGCGCCGACTTTCCTTTTGATCGCCTGCTCGACGAACAGCGCCGCCTCCAGCGCGGCGCGGTCGCGGCCGAAGCGGCCGACGATTTGGAGGCCGAGCGGCAGGCCGGAATCGTCGACAAAGCCGGCTACGTTGACGCAGGGCGTGCCGAGGAGCGTCCAGAGCCGGTTGAAGGCCGGATTGCCCGTCGTTTCGAGGCCGCGCGGCGCCGCGCCGGGTGCCGACGGCGTCAGCATCACGTCGTAATCCGCCATGGTGTCGGCGAATACTTGGCGGCCGCGGCTCGCGGCGCGGCGCGCGGCGTCGTAGGTGTCGGCGGCGATCGCGCCGCCGCGGTCGAGTTGCTCGCGCAATGGCCGGCCGATCAGATCGCGATGGCGGTCGTACTCGAAGGCGAGCGCGCGGAAGGTTTCGTAGTCCTGGACGACGAACTGGGCGCCGTAGGCCTCTTCCAGTTCCTTGGGCAGCGTCACGTCGGTCACTTTGGCGCCGGCGGCTTGCGCGATGCGCGCGGCGGTCTCGACCGCGTTCTGCATCGCTGCGCTCGCTTGCGGCCACAGATGCGTGCGCGCCAGCGCGATGCGCGGCGCGGTAGGCGCTGCCTGATCGATGCGCAAATCGCGGTCGAGGATCGCCGCCGCCGCAAAGGCGACATCGGCAACGCCGGCGCCGAACAGGCCGGCGGTGTCGAGATGCCAGGCCACGTCCTTGACGCCGACCAGCGGGATCAGCCGGTACGACGGCTTGTAGCCGGCGACGCCGCAGAACGCGGCGGGGCGGATCACCGAGCCCGCGGTCTGGGTGCCGAAGGCGAGCGGCAGCATTGCGGCGGCGACCGCGGCGGCGGAACCGGACGACGAGCCGCCCGGCGTGTGGGCAAGATTGTGCGGATTGCGCGTGCCGGCCGGCACCATGGAGGCCATCTCGGTGGTCACGGTCTTGCCCAAAATGTTGCCGCCGGCGCGCCGCGTCAGCGCCACCGCGGCGGCATCGGCGCGCGGCCGATAGCCGGCATAGATCGGCGAGCCGTACTGGGTCGGCAGGTCGGCGGTGGCGAAAATGTCCTTGAACGCCACCGGCAGGCCGGCGAGCGGCGTTGCGGCCCATCGCGCCTCGTCGGCACGCCGGCGCGCCGCTTCGAGATCGAGCGCCACGAAGGCGCCGATCTCGCTCTCGCGTGCGTCGATCGCCTCGGCGCACAATTCGACGGCGGCCCGCGGCGACAACGCGCCGGCTTCGATGCGGCGGATGAGGTCGAGCGCTGAAAGCATTGATCCCCCGATTCCTCACTTCCGCTCGTCCCCGCGAAAGCGGGGACCCAGCCCTTCAACCGCTGGATTCCCGCTTTCGCGGGAATGAGCGGAATTCATCAAGTGCCACCTCGCATAGTTAACGCGATCCGGCGCCGCGCGCGAGCCAAGCGTTGAAGAAGCCTTAACGGAAATGCCGGCATTCTCCGTTTCATGTCGCGTGGCGTCCGCAGGTATCTCGTAGGCTCCGCCGTGCTCGCCGCGCTAGCTGTCGTCGCCGGCTGCAGCCATTACATGTTCGCCGAGCGCGAGCCGTGGCGGCACGACGCCGAGGTCGCGTGCCTGAATTCCGGCGCGGTGCCGGACTCGCCCGGCCGGGTGCGCATCGCGGCGATCAGCGGCCCCGGTATCTGCGGCATGGATTTTCCGATCAAGGTGACCGAGCTCGGCGAAAGCCGGCCGCTCGGCTACACCGACGAGCCGCTGCGGCCGCCCGGAGCAGTCCCCCCTCCCTACCCTCCCCCGCAAGCGGGAGAGAGTGGGGAGGAGGATTTGCCGCCGCAGTTTTCGACGATCCAGTCCAACCCGCTGCCGCCGCCGGCTGATGCGACGCCCTCGCCGCCGCAAGGCCAGCAGCCTGACGGCGCAGCGCCTTATGGGCAGCCGCAATACGGCGCACAGCCATATGGCGCACAACCCTATGGCTCGCAGCCTTATGGCGCAGCCCAAACGCCGGCGCCCTACCCGCCGCCGCAATCGAACGCGGCGCCCTACGGTCCGCCGCAATATGGCGCGCCGCGTTATGGCGAGCCGCAATATGGCGCCTACGGCGCAGCGCCGCCGCCGGCCGCGCCGCAAGCCGGCGCGCCCATATCGCTGTCGCCGCCCGGCCTGTCGCCTGACGACGATGAAGTCGAGGACGGCGAGCCGACGCAGCCCTACTCCGGCTCACCCAATAATTATGGTCAGCCGCCGCGTTACGGTGGGCCGAACGACAGCGCTCCGAGCTACAATGCGCCCATTCCGCCGCTCGGGCCGCCGGCAATGACGACGGCGTCGGCCGGGCCGGTCGCGGTGCAGCCGGCGGCGACGCTCGCCTGCCCGATCGTCGCCGAGCTCGACAAATGGATCAGCGAGGCGGTGCAGCCCGCGGCGTTGCGGTGGTTTCGCCAACCGGTGATCGAGATCAAACAAATATCGTCCTATTCGTGCCGCGGCATGAACGGCAATCCGAATGCGCACATCTCCGAGCACGCCTTCGGCAACGCGCTCGACATCGCCGAATTCGATCTCGCCGACGGCCACAAGATCAGCGTGCAATACGGCTGGCACGGTACGCCCGAGGAGCAGGGCTTTTTGCGCGACGTGCAGGGCGCGGCGTGCCAGGATTTCACCACCGTGCTGGCGCCCGGCGCCAACGTCTATCACTACAATCACATTCACGTCGACCTGATGCGCCGCGCGCGCCGCCCTGTCATCTGCGAGCCGAGCGCCATGCCGGGCGAAGTCGCCGCGGCGCGCGCCCGATCCCGCTACGCCGCCCACGGCGATCCGCGCTATACCGGCTCGATCGCCAAAAAGACCGCGCCGCATCCGCTCGGCTACGTCGGCGACGACGACCGCCTGCCCGAGGCGGTGCCGGGCGAGGATTAGCCCCATCGTCATTCCGGGGCGCCGCCAACGGGTCCGGCCCGATGTGGCCGGCCCGATGACAAGCTCCGCGGCGAGCCCGGAATCCATAACCCCTGCGCCACGAAATATCGGCGACGATCTTCGCGCATCCTCACTGTTCGTGGTTATGGATTCCGGGCTCGCGGGCTTCGCCCGCGCCCCGGAATGACGAGTTCAACGCGGCGCCATCCGCAGCACCGGCTTGATGGCGACGCCGGCCGCCGAGTCCTTGGCCGCGCGTTCGATGTCGGCGAAATCGTAGAACGTGATCATTTTCTCGATCGGAAATTTGTTGGCCATAATCAGATCGACCAACTTCGGAATGAACTGTTGCGGCACGCTGTCGCCCTGAACGACGCCGCGCAGGACGCGGCCCTGTTGGACGAATGGCATTTCCAGCGCCACCTCGCTGCCCTTGCGCGCGCTGCCGAGCAGCACGCAGGTGGCGGCCGGCATCAAACACTCGACGGCAGCGCGCAGGACTGCCGGCACCGCGGACGTATCCACCGCATGGCGCACGCCGCCACCGGCGATTTTGCGAATGTCGGCCACGAGGCTCGCGTTGCTATTGTAATTGATCGTGCGGCTGGCGCCGAGATCGCGTGCGAGCTTAAGCCGATGGTCGTGAACGTCGACCGCAATGATCGGATCGCAGCCGGCGATCTTCGCCGCCATCAGCGCCGAGAGCCCCACGGCGCCGACGCCGAACACGGCGAAGCTGTCGCCGGCTGCAGGTTTTAGGACATTGAGCACGGCGCCGGCGCCGGTCTGGCCGCCGCAGGCGAGCGGACCGAGTTGGTCGAGCGGCGCGTCATTGCGCACCTTGACGGCGTAGCGCGCTTGCGTGAGCGCAAACGTGGCGAACGACGATTGCTGAAAGAACGCGCTGTAGAGCGGCGCGCCGTTTTTCGCCAGTAGCGTCGAGCCGTCGGCACGCGTGCCGGCCGATTTCAGGCTGCGGCCGTGCAGGCAATAATTCGGCATCTGCCGCGCGCAATTGGCGCAAGTGCCGCACCACGGATAAGACATCACGACGTGATCGCCGGGCGCCAGCGAGCGCACCGCGCTGCCCACCGCGTGAACGACGCCGGCGCCCTCGTGGCCGTACACCGCCGGATACGGACTCTCGTAATAGCCGTCGCGGGCGTGCAGATCGGTCTGGCACAGCCCGCTCGCCACGACGCGCACGATCACCTCGTCGGCGCGCGGCTCGCACAGCTCCACGGTCTCAATGACGAACAGGCCGGATCTTTCGTGCACGACGGCGGCTTGGATCTGCATGCGGTGTTTCCATATTGCAGCAAATATAGACCAGCCGCGACAATACTGGCCTGTCATGCTCCGCGAAAGCGAAGCATCCAGTAATCACCTCGCTGTCAGTGTTTACTGGATCATCCGCATGCGCGGATGATGACATGGAATGAGTCGACCCTCGCCGCCCACCGCTTGCCTCCATGTGCGCCAGCAGGGCCGCCGTCGGCCAGCAGCAAGCGTAGCCCGGATTGAGCGGCAGCGAAATCCGGGATCAGCCTTTCCGCCGATCGGTCCCCCGGCTTTCGCTGCCGCTCAAGCCGGGCTACTTGTTCGCCGCCATGTGCGCCAGCAGGTCCGCGGTGGGCCAGCAGTCGAGCTTGAGCCCGTTGCGCTTCTGATATTCGCCGAGCGCGGCGCGGGTGAGCATGCCGGCCTTGCCGTCGATCTTGTCGTGATAGTAGCCGCGCGCGGTGAGGATGCGCTGCATGCGGTCGAGAGCGGCGGTCGGCAATTGCGCCACGTGGCCCCACGGCGTCTCGAACGGCCGCGGGTCAAGCATGCGGTCGGCGAGATGGCCGACGAACAGGACATAAAGGTCGGAGTAATTGTACTCCTTGATCGCGAAGTAATTTGGCGTGGCCAGGAACGACGGGCCGTAGAGCCCGGCCGGCTGCACCAGCGACGCGGTCTCCGCGCGCTCCGCGGCGGAAATTGTGCGGCCGTAGGCCGGCACAAAGCCGCGCTTGAGCCATTCGCCGATCGGCCGCGTCACCGCCGGCACGCCGATCGAGCAGTCGACGTCGGCCGGCGGGTGCACCTCGTAGGCCCAGCGCACGCCGCGCTGCCAGCCTTCGCCGACCAATTGCTTGGCGGCGGAGGCGAGCGCGTCCGGCACCGAATTCCAGATGTCGGCACGGCCGTCGCCGTCGAAATCGACCGCGTATTTGAGATAGTCGGACGGCAGCAACTGCGTCAGCCCCATGGCGCCGGCCCACGAGCTTTTCATGTCGGCGAGCCGCACCTTGCCCTCGTCGAGCATTTTCAGCACCGCCAAGAACTCGTCGCGGAACTTGTCCTTGCGCTTGCCGAGATAGGCCTGCGTCGCCAGCACGCGGACGGCGCTGCGGCTGTCGCGGGCGCGGCCGTAATCGGTTTCGCGGCCGAAGATCGCGAGCACGATGGTCGGATCGACGCCGAACTCGCGCTCGATGGCGGCAAGCGTCGGCCGATATTGGTCGTAGAGCTTTTTGCCCTGCGCGGCGAGCCCGGCAATCACCGGCTCTTTCAGGTAATCGGCCGGCGTCTGCACGAATTCGGCCTGCCGCTCCGGCGCCGGCGGCCGGCCCGGCAGCACCAGATCGGGCAGCGACAGGTCGGGCTCGAGCCCGCGCGTCGCAGCGTCGAACGTGGCGTGCGAAATGCCCAGCGCCTGCGCCTGCGGCCACAGCGACTGCAGGAAGGCTTGGAACGCCGGATCGGCACGAGCGGGCCTGATTGACCACGCGAACAGCAAACAGGATGCGACGACCAAATATTTCAATGCCGGCCCGAACATCATCGCACCGCGACGATGAACAGGCGCGGGAATTTCAGCAAAACCTTGCCGTCGGCGCGCGGCTTGTAGGCGGCGGCGATCTTTTTGCCGTAGGCGGCGAGGAATTGTTCGCGCGCAACGCTATCGAGTGGGGAGAGGAACGGCTGCAGCGACGAGCCCTTGAACCATTCGACGATCGCGGCCGGCGACGCCATGACGTGGTTATAGACGCTGTGCCAGATGTCGATGTGCGAACAGACCGGCTTGAGCAGGTCGTAATAGACTTCGACGCTCGGCAGGTCGGGGCGCGGCGCCGCCTTGATCTCCGGATGATCGGCCCACGGACCGCTGCGCCCGACCTCGGCTTGGAAGACGAGCCCCGGCTCGCGCGTGTTGTCGGGCATCTGCACCGCCAGCACGCCGCCCGGCGCCAATGCCGCCAACAGCCGGCGCAGCACGGTCGTATGATCGGGCAGCCATTGCATCACCGCGTTGGAGAACAACAGGTCGGTGCCCGGCTCGGGCGACCAAGTGGCGATGTCGGCCTCGATGAAGGAATGCTTGGGCAGCCGCTGCCTCGCCTTGCGCAGCATGTCGGGCGAGGAATCGAGCCCGATCACCGCGGATTGCGGATAGCGCGCCACCAGAAGTTCGGTCGAGTTGCCCGGCCCGCAGCCGAGATCGACCACGCGCTGTGGCCGATCGAGCGGCACCTGCGCCAACAGATCGCGCGGCGGCCGGGTGCGCTCGTCTTCGAACTTGAGGTATTGCCGGGCGCTCCAGTCTTCCATTGCGGCGGCTTTCGGTGCTTCGATTCGCGTTTTCCATACTTGTAGCGTGGCGCAAATGTAAGCGAAATCCAACGCAGGCTGACAAGATCTCTCGCGTTTCCCGGGCGCAGCGCAGCACGAAGTGGTGCGCTGCAGACCCGGGATCGTCACAGACTCCGAGTTTGAAACGATCCCGGATCAGCGGTGCACCGCCATAGCGCTTCGAAGACGCGCGTAAACGCGCTTATGGCGCTGCACCGCATCCGGGAAATGAGCGCTCAAGCCGGCGCAACTGGCTCGGCCGCGGCACTCTCGCCCGCCGCCGCATGGCGATGGTGATCCGCCGCGAACAACAGATACACCGCCGGCACCACGAACAGCGTGAACAGCGTGCCGATCGCCAGGCCGGAGGCGATGACCACGCCCATCTGGAAGCGCGACACCGCACCGGCGCCGGTCGCGGTGATCAGCGGCGCCACGCCGAGCACCATGGCGGCGGTGGTCATCAGGATCGGGCGCAGCCGGATGGCGGCGGCCTGTTCGATGGCTTCGCGCTTGCTGCGGCCGCCCGCCTGCAGCTGATTGGCGAATTGTACGATCAGGATGCCGTGCTTGCTGATCAGCCCCATCAGCGTGACCAGGCCGACCTCGGTGTAGATGTTGAGCGACATGCCGCCGAAGCCGAGGCTGACGAAGACCAGCGCGCCGGCGATCGACATCGGCACCGAAACCAGAATGATGACCGGGTCGCGGAAGCTCTCGAACAGCGCGGCGAGCGCCAGGAAGATGATGATCAGCGCGAAGCCGAACGTGGTGGCGAAGCCGCTCGTCTCCTGAATGTATTGCCGGCTCAAGCCGCCGTAATCGACCGAATAGCCCTGCGGCAGCGTGCGCTTGGCGAGGTTCTGCAGGAAAGCGAGCGCGTCGCCCTGCGCCACGCCCGGCATCTCGACGCCCTGAATGGTGGCGCTGTTGAGCTGCTGAAAATGGTTGAGCGATTCCGGCACCGTGCGGGTCGAGATGCTGGCGACCGTCGACAGCGGCACCACCGAGCCGTCGCTGGTGCGGATGTAATAGTCGAGCAATTGCTGCGGATTGAGCCGGTAGCGCTGCTGCACCTGCGGGATCACCTTGTAGGAGCGGCCGCTGATGCTGAAGTAATTGACGTAGCCGCCGCCGAGCGCCGCGGCCATCGCGCCGCCGACGTCGCTCATGCGCAGCCCGAGCTGCGCCGTCTTGTCGCGATCGATGATAATGTCGGATTGCGGATTGTCGATCTTCAGGTCGCAGTCGAGGAAGATGAACATGCCGCTCGCCAGCGCCTGCTGCATGAATTGCTGGGCGATGGTGTTGAGCTGCTCGAACGGATCGGTGGTGACGATGACGAACTGCACCGGCAGCCCGATGCTGCCGGGCAGCGCCGGCGGCTGAAACGCGGCGATGCGCACGCCGGCGATCTTGCCCAATTCCTGCTGCAGCACCGGCTGCAGGACGTTGGTGGTCTTGGCGCGCTGATCCCACGGCTTGAACACCATGCCGGCGATCGATTGGCCGGGCACGTCGAGCTGGAACACGTGCTCGGTCTCCGGATGCGCGGCGAAAATCTTGTACACCTCGTTCGAATAGAGCTGGCGCTGCTGCAACGTGGCGTCCGGCGCCGCGATCGATTGCGTGATGATGACGCCCTCGTCCTCCTGCGGCGCCAGCTCGGTCTTGGCGCTGGTCCACAGGAAATAGATGCTGCCGAGCACGATGGCGGCGAACACCAACGTCACCGGCAGGGTGTCGAGGCTGCCATGCAGCCGCCGCGCGTAGCCGCTGCGGACGCGGGCGAAGGCGCGGTCGATGACGCCGGTAAGGCGCGCCTCGAAGCCGCGGCCTTGGTGCGCGGGCGCTTTAAGAAGCCGCGAGCACAGCATCGGCGACAGCGTCAGCGCCACGATGCCCGACACCGTGACGGCGCCGACCAGCGCGAAGGCGAACTCGGCGAACAGCGCGCCGGTCAATCCGCTCTGAAAGCCGATCGGCACATAGACCGCCGCCAGCACCACGGTCATGGCGATGATCGGCCCGCCGAGCTCGCGCGCCGCGATCATCGCGGCGTCGAGCGGTCGCAGCCCGTCCTCCAGATGGCGGTTGACGTTCTCGACCACGATGATGGCGTCGTCGACCACGAGCCCGATGGCAAGCACCAGCGCCAACAGCGTCAGCAGGTTGATCGAGTAGCCGAGCGCCAACAGCACGATGAAGGTGCCGATCAACGACAGCGGGATGGCGACCACCGGGATCACCGAGGAGCGCAACGAGCCGAGGAACAAAAACACCACCGCGGTAACGATCGCCAGCGCCTCGACCAGGCTGCGGATCACCTCGTTGATGGCGCTGTTCACGAATTCGGTGGAGTCGTAGATGATTTCGCCGTTGAGCCCGTGCGGCAACAGCGCCTGGATTTCGGGAAACACCCTGTGCACGCCGCCGATGACGTCGAGCAGATTGGCGCTCGGCGCGACCTCGATGCCGATATAGACGGCGCGCTTGCCGTCGAAGCCGACCTCGGATTCGTAATCCTCGGCGCCGAGCACCACGTTGGCGACGTCCTTCAATCGCACCACCGCGCCGCCCGACTGGCGGAGCACCAGATTGCGGAATTGCTCGGCCGAATGCAGGCTGGTCGAGGCGGTCAGGTTGACCTGCACCATCTGGCCCTTGGTGTTGCCGATGCCGGAAATGTAATCGTTGTTGGTCAGCGCCAGGCTGACGTCGGCGGCGGTGAGTCCGTATGCGGCGAGTTTTTGCGGATCGAGCCAGGCACGTAGCGCGAAGACTTTTTGCCCGTACAATGCCGCGGTCTGCACGCCGGGCACCGCCTGCAGCTTTGGCTGCACCACGCGAACGAGATAGTCGGTGATCTGATTGGGCGCCAAGGTGGTGCTGTAGAAGCCGATATACATGGCGTCGATGATCTGGCCGATCTTGACGGTCAGGGTCGGCTGCAAGGTGCCGGGCGGCAGCTGGTTGACCACCGAATTGACCTTGGTGTTGATCTCGGTCAGCGCCTTGTCGGCGTCGTAGTTGAGCCGCAGATAGACGGTGATCGTGCTGGTGCCGCTTTGGCTGGTCGACGTCATGTAGTCGATGCCGTTGGCCTGGGCGATGGCGTTTTCCAACGGCGTGGTGATGAAGCCGGCAACGACGTCGGGATCGGCGCCGTAATAGATCGTGGTGACCGTGACGACCGCGTTCTCGGTGCGCGGATATTGCAGGATCGGCAGCACGAAATAGGCGCGCAGCCCCAGCACCAGGATCAACAGACTGACGACCGAAGCGAGCACCGGCCGGCGGATGAAGATGTCGGTGAATTTCATCGCTGCAGCTTATCCTGGTGCACTGACACGGGTTTCCGCTCATTCCCGCGCAAGCGGGAATCCAGAACTGGGTCCCCGCTTTCGCGGGGACGAGCGGACGAGTGCGGCTGACGCGGATTCATTGGATTACGCCTACCGATCCAGCGGCACTACCGGCGCGGCGTCGGCGGTGGGAGCGATCGAATTGTCGATCAGCACCGGCGAGCCGTTGTGCAGCTTGATCTGGCCCGCCGTCACGATCGTCTCGCCCTCGCTGACGCCCTTGAGCACGGCGACCTGGTCGCCGCGCGTCGACCCGGTGGTGACGAAAGTTTGCCGGGCGACCTGCTGCGGCTTGCCGCCGGCCTGCCCCGCTTTGCTGTCCACGACGTACACCGTGTCGCCGTACGGATTGTAGGTGATCGCGGTCTGCGGCAGCGTGATGTAGTTTTGCGGCGCGCCGGT
>JASHPU010000162.1 GCA_030037885.1 Xanthobacteraceae bacterium
CGGGAACAGCCTCCGCCGCAGCCGGGTTAACCGGGCAGCCGATATTGCAAACCATTAAGTCTGCTTGCGAACCAAAACCAAAAATATGCCCGAGCCGCACCACCGCACGCCGCGCCCGTCGTTTCACCAATTGCTCTGGCACTGCCTGATGGGCACTGCCTTGGGCGCGTTGTGCGCGGGCTTGCTGCTGCACGTGCCGAGTTCGGCCGGCGATAGCCTGGCCGACGGGCCGGAAACCTCGTTCGACACGCTGCGGTTTCTGCTCTCGTTCGCTTTTCTGTTCGGCCTCGGTGCAACGCTGACGGGAGCGATGTTTCTCAGCCACGACAAATCCTGATCGGCCGTACCGCGCAGCTGGCGCAGGAGCGGGCTTCGCCCGCGCGGCGGAATGACGTATAGCCCTGCCTTTGCCGCGGAGGCGCTTCGGCGTTGCACAGAATCGGTCTTGGCTTTCGCGTCGTCATCGACGCCTTCTTTCGCTTCAACGCCGACGACGGCTGGGCGATCGCGAGCCACATCGCGCTGTCGATGCTCACCGCGATGTTTCCATTTCTCATCCTGGTGACTGCGCTCGCCGGCTTTCTCGATTCCAAAAATCTTGCCGACGAAGTGGCGCTGCTGATCGTCGCCGCCTGGCCGCATCAGGTTGCCGCGCCGATCGCCGGCCAGATTCACACGGTGCTGACGAGCGCGCAGGGCGACGTGCTCACGCTCGGCGCGGTGTTCGCGCTGTACTTCTCGTCGAGCGGCATCGAGAGCCTGCGTATCGGGCTCAACCGCGCCTACGGCCTTGCCGAACGGCGGCCGTGGTGGCTGTTGCGGCTGGAATCGATCGCCTACGTGCTGGTCAGCGCCATGAGCCTCTTGGCGCTGGCGTTTCTGGTGGTGCTCGGGCCGCTGTTATTTCAGGCGACGCTGACTTATGCGCCGTCGCTGGCGTCATTCGAAAGCCATTACAATGTCGCGCGCCTCGTCGTGGCCGCCGTGGTCATCGCGGTGGCATTGTTCATTCTGCATCTGTGGCTGCCGGCCGGCCGCCGGCGCCTGTGGCAGGTGTGGCCCGGCATCCTCGCGACGCTGGTGCTGTGGCTCGCCTGCGGCTTTGCCTTCGGCCGCTATCTCAATCGCTTTTCGTCGGCCTACGTGACCTATTACGCGGGGCTCGCCTCGGTGATGATCGCGCTGGTGTTCCTCTATTTCAGCGCCTGGATTTTCATCTATGGCGGCGAGCTGAACGCCGCGATCATGCGGGTGCGGGGCGAAACCGGCGTATTTCGGGTTCCCGGCGCGACGCGCTAGGGCGGTTTCTATTCTTTGTGAATCGAGGGATTCCCTATAGGGCGCGAATAAGATTCTGTGGCCTTTTCGGCTGTTTCCCCGCTCCTGCGAGAAATTTCATAGCTCATTCCAGACGCTTTAATTTACAACAAATGTCTCCCATCCAGCGCCCCTGTTTCATCCCCAGGCCAATTCTTAAGCACATTATGACATAGGCCATTTTACCGCAGGCTGTACCCTGATGTCGCCGCATAAGACCAATTCTCGCCCCATTGTCGATTCCGTACGCAAGTGGCAAATCCGATACACTCGCAGCGCAACCCGATCGCGGATGGCGTTGACGGCGGCCTGCCGTGATGCCGCCGCATCGCGTTATCTGCCCTGCCGAGCAAGTCGCCAGCCGATGTCTGGCCCGGCTGTATGGCGGCGCCAGCGCAACGCGTGCGGCGCATCCGCGTGCGTTGAGCGTAGCGCAGCCCGCCGACAACCTGGGGCTTAATTTCGGATGAAAAATCGGGTCTCAGTGTGAGATAGTATAGTTGACTTTAACATTCTTGGGTCGTGAATGCGCAATGCTGCGATGCGCGGCGAATCGAGGGGGAAGCAATGACACGGACATCCACTGTTGCGGCGACTGCGGCACTGCTCGTTTTGGCAACGTCGGTCGGGGGCGATGCCGCGCTGGCGTACGACCCGTTTCCGCCGGGCTACGGATACCTGAACGCGAACGAAATCCGCGCGCTGGAGAAAGCGGTTCGCGACGGCGATCACAAGACGGTCCGCCAACATGGTTGGAAGCTGTGGGCGGGCATCATGCAGCCGTCGACCGGCGCACCGGGCTGGCCGATCTGGTACACGTGGCCCAATACGACGGCCGCCTTCGCCGCCCCGCCGAACCTCGCGCTCACGGCCTCGAACGCCCGCGGGTCGCTCATGCAGCTCAACGCCCGCCTCAGCGCCGGCCAGCCGGCCGCCACCCCGATTCCGGTCAATGTGAAAAACGTGCCTTGTTATCCGATTCCGGCGCCCGTGGTGAAGGACTATCCAAACGCCACCAGCAAGTGTGGCCCGAACAACATCTGCGACGGCAAACATTTCCAGTTCAACGGCGACATCATGATCCCGACCGAGTCGCTGAGCATGCCGGGATTCAAGTGGATCCGCAGTACCAGAATCTACGAACAGGCGAAGCTCAACGAACTGCGCCAGAAAGGCGTCAAGGACATCGGGTTGCCGCCGCCCTACGTCGTCACCAAACACATGTTCTGGCCGGTCAAGCGCGACGGCATCTCGGCCATTCCGGTCTGGAACAAAAAATTCAACCCCGCGGATCCCAACTACGCGGGATATGAAACCTGGTCGGACCTGGTCGCCGTCGATCCCAGCGGCAAATCGGTCGGCACCAAGGCCACGGTCAGCTATCTCTACGGGGTGTTGCAATTGCAACCCGCCCCACAACCCCCGACCAACGCCTGCACAAACCAAACGCCCTTCCCGACGGTGACCGCGTCGGCGACGGTCTACCCGTTGAAGGACTTCTACTATCACCAGGTGACCCAGGCGGACTGGGACAGCTTCGACGAAGCCGACAAGGCGATCATCAATGCCGCAAGCTATTGGGCCTACAACGCGCCGTTCAAGGTCAATGATTACCTGGTGACGATCGCGACGCACGTGAATACCAAAGAGATCCCGACCTGGGCGCTGCAAAGCGCATGGTGGTCGGACGCGCCGAACACCGGCCCCTACGCGCAGGACCGTCCCAAGCTGCCGCAAGCCAAGGGCCCATGGGACCATTATCTGTTGGTCGATGCCTACGGCATCGCGGACCCGAAGGGGAGCGATCGTCTGCCGGTCGCCACCAATCCGTACATCGAACTGGTGATTCATCCGATGGGCACCGACTGCAACAACTGCCACATACGCGCGGGATGGCCGAGCGCTGCGCACGGCGGAACGGCGAGCTATCAGAATCCCGACTGTGCGGAGTTGCTGCAGAAGCTTTCGCCCAACAACACCTGCTTCGACAAGATCACGCGCACCGATTTCCAATGGATCATTCCCGACCGCGCGATTCCGTCAAAATAATCGACGGCGATCCGCTCCGGGGAAACGTCGTGACGAGGAGGCCCCGCGGTGTCGCCGCGGGGCTCTTGTTTTCGCCGGATGCTTTCTCGTTGATCCGCGCCGCAGGCGCCGCTCACCACCAGCGGCGCTTGCCGCGAAAACCGCCGCCCTGCACCAGCCGGATCAGAAACAGGAGGATGACGGCGCCGATCACCGCGTTGATGATGGCGGAGATGATCCCGAAGCCGAGGTGAATGCCGAGGCGGGGCAACAGCCAGTCGCCGATGAACGCCCCGATAATGCCGACCACCAGATCGCCGATCAGCCCAAACCCGGCGCCGCGGACGATCTTGCCGGCGAGCCAGCCGGCGACCACGCCGACGATCAATATGACCAGCAGACTTTCATTGGACATATGCACGGTGCTCTCCCCCGAACCTGCGCAAGCTACAAGGCAAAGCATACGCTGCCGCCGCGATGCTGTCGATCAGGAGGGCCCTGCAGCGCCTCGCATGGGCTGAGAGCGCGTGGGCTGGGCAGAATGAGTGGGGCGTAATCGGTCTTTTCCGCGCCGTTTGCCGTGGGTCAGTCGTCGGCAAAGCGCGCCGCTCATTGCTCGCTCATTGCCGCAGACAGCATTTTTTGAATTTTTTGCCGCTGCCGCAGGGGCAGGGATCGTTGCGGCCGACATCGCGATACGGATTGTGCGTCGGCATGCCGAGTTCGGGCCAGCTCGGCCATAGTGCTTCGTCCTCGTCGTCGAAAAGGCCGTCATCGGCAGCGTCGTCAACCTCGGAAAATTTTTCCAGCGCATCGACTACGTCTTCGATATACCCGATCTGCTCGGCCTTCAGCCGCGTACGGTCGTTGGGGCGCTCGATCGCAGCCTTGAGCAGTTCGTCGAAGTCATCTTCGTCGCACCATTCCGGCGTGATCCGGCCGTCCGCGAAGGCCGCGCGCACGCGCGGCACGGCTGCGGTCAGGCCGAGCACCGCGACGGCCGTCATCCAGCCGTGCCACATCACGTCGTCGTCCGCCGCCGCCAGCCGCGCCGCGTCGAAGCGCAGCAGAAAGGCTTCGAAAGCGGCCCGATCGATCCGACCCTCGAAGGCGAGGAAAGTGAGAGCGCTCAGGGCCGCTGCGCGGACAAATTCATCCACGCTGCGATCGGTCACGAGTTCGCGCAGCGGCTGCTCGTCGCCATCGAACAGCCCCAGCAAAATCCGCGGCAGATTTTCCGTGATGGCGTCGCCCAACAAACCCTCGATCCGGTCCTGCGGACCCTTGAGAAACGCGACCAGCGGTCGATACGCCGCGCCGAGTCGCCGGGCGCCGAGGATGTGAATGCCGCGGAACAGGAGGCGGCTGGAGGGGACGTCGAGGTTCTCGTGCCGGGCGCGCTCGACGAGCGCGACGACATCGGGCTCGATCGCATCAGCGTACAAAGTCGCGAACGCGATTTCAGGGGAGGGCAGCTCCCTCTCATTGCGCAGCGCCTCGATCAAGCTCTCGCGGGTGTAGCCGGTTTCTTCGAGTGCAGGGATGCCGACTGCAGCCGTTTGGCTCATAGCGAATCACCGCAATGGGCCGCGAGCCTAACTCGAATCGCGCGACAGTGAAATGCGGGCACCTGTGCCCCCCACGGTACGGAATCCAGGTTAATGACGCGCGTTAGCAGCATGGCTTGGAGGTCCAAAGAATCGAATCCTTCAGCCGGGACTCGCAGGAGGTGCGAATTCTGCGGCAAGCAGATTGGAGTCTGAACTCTGACGGAGCCGCGGCAGGGCCGGAATCACAAGTTCTGTTTCCTGCCGTTAACCTGAGTTCCGAGCCGTGCTGTGCCCCTTTGGTGAGACCGAGTTCGTTGTTCGACGATGGCCCGAATCCACCGCCAGCGCGTCACTCATCGAACGGTGCGGCGCGCGCCGACGCGCTCGATTGGGCGAGACGGATTTCGCTGTAGAGCCAACGCGATAAGTCACCCTTCGCCTCGAGCTTGCCGGCGTTGACGAGAGCTTGGATGCGAGCCGCAATGTCTTCGAAATGCGGTCCATTGGGCACGCGGTCCGACACTCTGCCAATGATCCGAGCAACTTTCAGCCAACGCTCGCACGTTTCCGAAAAAATCAGATCGTCCCACGCTTGGTCCATGGCGATAGGTCCAGATGGCAGCTGTCCGTCGACGCAAGCCTAGCATGTGGGGCGGCTTGGTGAAGCGTGATCCGGTACTTCTTGAACAACTTGCGGCGGGTTACGCCTTCGTCTAACCCGACCCGCGAATGCGCATGCACTCCCTCGCCATCGGCCCGATCCCGCTGCCCAACCCGGTGCTCCTCGCGCCGATGTCCGGCGTCACCGACGCGCCGTTTCGGCGGCTGGCGGCGAGCCTTGGCGCTGGCCTCGTCGTGTCGGAAATGACGGCGTGCGCGGCGCTGGCCGGCGGCGGGCGGGCGGCGCAGTGCCGGATGGCGCGCCGGCGCATCGAAGATCACGGCGCCGGGCTGCATGTGGTGCAGCTCGCCGGCTGCGAGGCGCACTGGATGGCGGCGGGCGCAGCGATTGCCGAAGATTCCGGCGCCGCCATCATCGACATCAACATGGGTTGCCCAGCGAGGCACGTCACCGGCGGCCAGTCCGGCTCGGCGCTGATGCGCGATCTCGATCACGCGCTCACGCTGATCGAGGCCGTGGTCGGCGCGGTGCGCGTGCCGGTGACGTTGAAGATGCGGCTCGGCTGGGACGATGCGTCCCGCAACGCGGCCGCGCTGGCGCGCCGCGCCGAAAACGCCGGCGTGCGGCTCGTCACCGTGCACGGCCGCACGCGCTGCCAGTTCTACAAAGGCCGCGCCGATTGGGCGGCGGTGCGCGCGGTGAAGGAGGCCGTCTCGATTCCGGTCGTGGTCAACGGCGACATTGAAAGTTTCGACGACGCCGACGCCGCGCTCGCCGCTTCGGGCGCCGACGCGGTCATGGTCGGTCGCGGCGCGCAAGGAAAACTGTGGTTTCCCGGCCAGCTCGCACGCTATCTCGCGACCGGCCGCCGCGAGAGCGCGCCGCCGTTGGCCGAGCAGCTCGCGCTCGTCTCCGCGCTTTACGGCGAAATGCTCGGGCTTTACGGCGTCGAACTCGGGCTGCGCCACGCCCGAAAACATCTCGGCTGGGCGCTCGACACCGCGGCCGCCTGCACCGGCGCATCCGACGATCTGCGCAAAACGCACCGCGTCCGCGTCCTCACCGCGACCGATCCGGCGCCGGTGCTGCGCCTGCTCGCCGAGGCATTCGATGCGTTCGGCGCGTTATCGTAGGATGGGTTGAGCGGAGCGAAACCCATCGCCTTTCTGCTATAACACGGCCCATTGATGGGGTTCACTTCGTTCAACCCATCCTACAAGGAAGAGGAAATCGCCCCATGCCCACCAATCGCGTCTATCGCGTCGCCGTCATTCCGGGCGACGGCATCGGCAAGGAAGTGGTGCCGGAGGGCGTGCGCGTGCTCGAGGCTGCGGCGAAGAAATTCGGCTTCGAGATGCGCCAGGATCATTTCGATTTCGCCTCCTACGATTACTACGCCAAGCACCAGCGCATGATGCCGGAGGATTGGAAGGAAAAAATCGGCCGGCATGACGCGATCTTTTTCGGCGCCGTCGGCTGGCCGGCGAAGATACCCGATCACGTCTCGCTGTGGGGCTCGCTCATTCAGTTCCGCCGCGAGTTCGACCAGTACGTCAATCTGCGTCCGGTGCGGTTGATGCCGGGCGTGCCGTCGCCGCTCGCCAACCGCAAGCCCGGCGACATCGATTTCTGGGTGGTGCGCGAGAACACCGAGGGTGAATATTCGGCGATCGGCGGCCGCATCTTCGCCGGCACCGAGCGCGAGGTGGTGGTGCAGGAGACCGTGTTGTCGCGCATCGGCGTCGACCGCGTGCTCAAATTCGCCTTCGAGCTGGCGCGCCGCACGCCGAAGAAGCATCTGACGTCGGCCACCAAGTCGAACGGCATCGCCATCACCATGCCGTACTGGGACGAGCGCGTCGAAGCGATGGCGAAAAATTTTCCCGACGTGAAATGGGACAAATACCACATCGATATTCTGACCGCGCTGTTCGTGCTGCGGCCGGATAAATTCAACGTCGTGGTCGGCTCGAACCTGTTCGGCGACATTCTCTCCGACCTCGGCCCGGCCTGCACTGGCACCATCGGCATCGCGCCGTCCGGCAATATCGATCCGGAGCGGCGCTTTCCGTCGCTGTTCGAGCCGGTGCACGGCTCGGCGCCCGATATCGCCGGGGAGGGCATCGCCAACCCGATCGGCCAGATCTGGTCGGGCGCGATGATGCTCGAGCATTTGGGCGAGGCCGACGCCTCGGCAGCGATCGTCAAGGCGATCGAGCGCGTGCTCGCCGAGCCGAAGCTGCGTACCCGCGACCTCGGCGGCGGCGCCGACACCGTCAGCTGCGGCAAGGCGGTGGCTGAAGCGCTGATGTAAAGAATGTTTCCCGGGCGTAGCGCAGCACGAAGTGGCGCGCTGCAGACCCGGGATCAACGCACGCCGAGTCTACGAAGGTCCCGGATCAGCGCGACGAAGCCGGCGCCGCCCTGGATTGCTTCGCTTCGCGCGCAATGACGGGCGAGTGGATGATCGACCTGAAATCATCATGCTCTGAAGCGTATGATCAGAGGAAGCCGTTGCGATCGATTGCGCAACATGATGGATGTCGCGGCTTTTTTGCCCTCAATAAATCGGCGACTGGAGCGTCGGCGCCGGCCCCGTCGGTTGCTGTGGAACAGGCACCGGAGCGGGCGCCGTGACAGCGCCGGTCGCGGGGTCGAACGGCCAGTATTGCTGAGCGCCGCATCGATCGGTGACCACCCCATAGCGCGAATTGACGACGGCGCCGCCGTCCATGAAAAACACGTAAGTGCGCCGCTGCCCGCGCTCGACGTAGCGCACGCAGGTGAGCCAGTTCCAGCCGGTTGTGGCGTGCACCCAGCGCGGCGGCGAAATCTCGAAATTGCTGTAGCCGGGATAGCCATTAAAACCGCGCAGAGCATTGGCGGCGAGCACGCCATAATTGGCCGGTGCGGCTGCCGGGGCGGCGTTTTCCGAAAGCGGTAGCGCGCTGCAGGCGGCGAGTAGCATGGCTGCCGTGACCAATGCCGCGCCCCGCCACGTTGTCGCCTTCATCGTCGCATTGTCTCGCATTTGGCAGAAGGGGAAAAGGCAGTCGCAAAGCGTTGTCCGGCGCATTTGTCCGGACCGGCCGCCGCCATCGGAGCCTTGCTCGGTAGACGGCGGCCTATGTATAGCTGTTAGGTTTTCTGCGCTAGGCGGGCGGTGCTGGGGGATCAATGCCGATGCGGTGGGGCAAACATGTCGGAGCTTTGCGCCGGCTCATGCCGGTCGCTGCCGTGCTTGCGCTAGGCCTGCTTACTGCAGCCTGTTTTCAGCCGCTCTACGGCAGTCATCCGCTCGGCGCGAGCGAGTCGGTTCGCGATAAGATGGCCGGGGTCGAGGTTGCACAAATCGCGGCCAAAAACGGGACGCCGGAGGCCCGGCTGGCCGTGGCGCTGCGCAACGCGCTGATGTTCGATCTCAACAACGGTGCGGCGCCGGTTGCGCCGACGCATCGGCTGACGATCACGCTCAATTCCGGGATCATGACCGTCATCGTCGACGTGGCGAGCGGGCGGCCCGAAACCCAGGTCGAGGCGCTTAACGCCACCTTTACCTTGACCGAAATCGCCACCAAGAAAGTGGTGTTGAACGTCGCCACGTCCGGACGCGCCTCGTTCGACATTCCGGGCTCGGCGCAACGCTTCGCCCGGCAGCGCGCCTCGCGCGACGCCGAAGACCGCGCCGTGAATGCGGTGGCGGAGAACATCCGGAACCGGCTGGCTTCGTTCTTCGTCGCCGGGACCTGACCGGGCGGCGGCTAACCCGGTCCGTTCTCCTCGCCGCCGGCAAGCTGCGGTCGACCCCGGAAAAGGCCGCGCCTTTAACCGATTCTTGTGCATATTCAAGGGGCTTCGTGCCTTGGCAAAGCCACTTTTGCGGCACAGGAAGCGGCTGGGGGATGCCGTTTCGCCGATCGTCCTGCTGCGCCGGCCCGGATCACCGGGGCGGCGTCTTTGCGTCGTATTGCTGGGAGCACGATTAGTGGCGGAGCTGAGGGGTAGCCGCAGGCTTCGGCGGCGGCGCGGCGGTGCGGTGTTCGTTACCGCATTTGCCGCCGTCGCGATCGGCTTCGGCCTTTGCTGCGTGCCGGCCCGCGCTCAGGTGGGCGCGGGATCAATGTTGCATTTCCCCCCTCGGCCCACGCCCCCGCCTTCGACCCATATGCCGCCGGCCAACACGCCGATGCTCGTGCAGGCCGACGAGATGAAATACGATTATTCGAACAACACCGTCTCCGCGGTCGGCCACGTCCAGATTTACTACGGCGGCTCGACGGTGGAGGCCGACCAGGTGATCTACGATCAGAAGACCAAGCGTCTGCGCGCCGAGGGCAACGCCAGGCTGACCGAGCCGAACGGCCGCATCACCTACGGCCAGGTCATCAATCTCACCGACGATTATCGCGACGGCTTTGTCGACTCGCTGCGTCTGGAGTCGCCGGACGATACCCGGATGGCGGCGGCGCGGGCCGATCGGTCGCACGGCAATGTCGAGGTGCTGCAGGACGGCATCTATACCGCCTGCGAGCCGTGCAAGGACGATCCGAAGAAGCCGCCGGAATGGCAGATCAAGGCGCTGCGCATCATTCACGACGACAACGAGAAGATGCTCTATTTCGAAAACGCCTCGGTCGATTTCTTCGGCTTGCCGGTGGCGTATTTCCCGTTTCTCTCGACGCCGGATACGACGGTCAAGCGCAAGAGCGGCTTTCTTTTTCCGTCGATGTCGACGAGCACCGCCTACGGCGCGGCCATCTCGACGCCGTATTACTTCAATCTTGCGCCCGACTACGACCTGACCCTTTACCCGATGTTCACGAGCAAGCAAGGCGCGCTGGTGGAGGCGGAATGGAATCAGCGGCTGCTCAACGGCTCCTACAGCATCAGGGCCGCCGGCATCTATCAGCTCGACCCGTCGTTCTTTGCCGGCGAATACGGACAGGGGGCAGCGCAGACGCAAAGCTTCCGCGGCACCGTGCTGACCGCCGGCCAGTTCGACATCACCAAGCAATGGGTCTGGGGCTGGACCGGCGTGCTGGTGACCGATCCGACCTTCATCACCGACTACGGGCTCGGCCGCTTCAACGGCGTCAATCTCGATCCGTTCAAGACCGGCACCAGCGTCAGCGATGAAGGCGTGTCGCAGCTGTACCTGGTGGGCCGCGGCGACCGCAGCTATTTCGACATGCGCACGATCTACTACACGGGCTATTCCGAGCTCGACCAGGAAAGCCAGCTGCCGATCGTCGCTCCGGTGCTGGATTACTCGCGGACGCTGCCGAACCAGGTGGCCGGCGGCGAATTGAGCTACAAGCTCAACGTGACGAGCCTGTCGCGAGAGCAGGCGAGCTATGATCCGATCAGCGAGGCTGCGGTCAATAACAATATCTGCGCCAACGGCATCGCCGAGACGGCGGATCCGGCGCTGCTCAACAAGGACAACTGCCTCTTACGCGGCATACCCGGAGTTTATACGCGGGCCTCGGCCGAGGTGGATTGGCGGCGCACCATCGTCACCGACAACGGGCAAATGATCACGCCGTTCATGCAACTGCGCGGCGACGTCGCCTCCGTCGACGTGGCCAACCAGCCCGGCGTGTCCAATTACATCAGCCCCGGCGATAGCGAGCTGGCGCGCTTCATGCCGGCAGTCGGCGTCGAGTACCGCTATCCGTTCATCGACGTCGAGCCGTGGGGAACGCAGACCATCGAGCCGATCGCCCAGCTCATTCTGCGCCCGAACGAGACCGACATCGGCCAGTTTCCCAACGAGGATGCGCAGAGCCTGGTGTTCGACGACACCAACCTGTTTTCCATCGACAAATTTTCCGGCTGGGACCGCGTCGAGGGCGGCGGCCGGCTGAATGCCGGCATGCAATACACGGCGCAGTTCAATCAGGCCGGTACGGTCAATGCATTGTTCGGCCAGTCTTATCAGCTCTACGGGCTGAACTCCTATACGGTCGGCGACATCACCAATACCGGCCTCGACAGCGGCCTCGACAAGCCCATCTCCGATTACGTCGGCCGCATCTCGTACCAGCCGAACTCGACCTACATGTTCCTGGCTCGCGCTCGCTTCGACGAGGCGACGTTCGAGATGGAGCGCTTCGAGCTGGAGATGCGGGCCAATTACGATCGCCTGGGCCTGAACTTCCTGTACGGCGATTATGCAGCCCAGCCGGCGCTCGGATTCCTGAACCGGCGTGAAGGCTTCCTCGCCGGCGCTTCGTTCAAGGTTACCAGCAACTGGGTCGTGCTGGGCTCGGTCGCCTACGACCTCATCGCCAACCAATTCAATTCGACACGCTTCGGCGTCGGCTACGTCGACGACTGCTTCATGCTGGCCGCCAATTACATTACCGGCTATGTGTACAACGGCACCAGCAATCCCATTCCCAACACTGGATTCGTGATGGAGTTCAGCCTGCGCACGTTGGGTCCCAACGTACTGACAGCGACCGGCTCCTACTAGGCGCAGCGCCGATTCCGGCAGCCAACCGCAATGCGCAAACCTGAACAACAATCGTCGGCGAGCGCCGCGGTGCAGTACGTCGATCGCTTGGAGTTTACTGTCGCGCCATGGGCTTGGCCGTTTGCAGAAAGCCGCCGCACCGCGATCACGCAGTTTTTCGACAGGCTTCGCGAAACCAAGCCGGCGCTGTGGAACGGCAAGCTGTTGTTGTTGCGCGACGCGAGCGTCGTCGGCGCCACGATGTCGGGCGCGTTTTTCGAAACCGACTACGCCGCCATGCTGGCCGCAATGACCTGGGACGCCATGGGTGAGCGGGTCAAATCCTGTTTTCCGGCGGCCGCCGTGCTCAGTGCCGATGGCGCTTTCATTCTCGGCGAGATGGCCAGACACACGCAAAATGCCGGCCAGATTCTCCTGCCGTGCGGCTCCGTCGAGCGCGGCGACGCGAGCGACGGCCGCGTCGACCTGTTCACCACCTTGCGCCGCGAGCTTGTCGAGGAAACCGGCATCGGCGCCGACAGCTTGGCCGCTGCCGCGGGCTGGTACGCGGTCGGCATCGGGGCGCTGTTGCCGCTCATCAAGGTGATGCGCGCCGCCGCTCCGGCGGATCAGTTGCAACAGCGGATTTGCGCGAATTTGGCCGGGCAGCAGGACCCCGAGTTATGCAATATCGTCATCGTGCGCGATGCATCGGACCTGGACCAGCGGGTCCCGCCCTGGGTGACCGCTTTTTTGCGGCATTTCTGGCAGTCCGCCGGGCGGCCGGCGGCGCCTTCAGCCGGTGGTGCGGCCTGTTAGGGCGCCCCCTGCACCGCAACACGGTTCCCGTCCGTTGCGGCATATTGCCCTCGTAAGGCGGAGCCGGTATCAAGATCCGCAACGCTGGCGGTCCACGGCGCCTAGTCGGAACGATGCGCGGCGGCGGATCGCCGCTTTGTCGAGCAGATCGGGTCGGGAGAGAGCATCGTGCGCGAGCTGTTGCAGCGGTATTTCGGAACGCTGGAAGGCGCGCTGAACGGCGCCGAGGTGACGGATTTTTCCGGCAAGACGCTGACGCTCGAAGACGGCTGCGATTGGATGCGCCGCATCGCCCACCAGGCTCATGACGCCGGCGACAAGATCATCTTCGTCGGCAACGGCGGCAGCGCCAGCATCGCCAGCCATCTGGCGATCGACTTTTCCAAGAACGGCGGCCTGCGCTCGATGGCATTCAATGACGCAGCGGCGCTCACCTGTCTCGGCAACGATCTCGGCTATGAGAACGTGTTCGCCACCCAGATCGATTTTCATGCCCGTCCCGGCGATGTGTTGATCGCGATATCGAGCTCCGGCCGCTCGCCGAACATCTTGGGCGCCGTAAAGGCGGCACGCCAGCGCGGCTGCAAGGTGGCGACGTTCTCGGGCTTCACCGAAGAAAACGAATTGCGGCGTAGCGGCGACGTCAATTTCTACATTCGCGCCCGCGAATACGGCTTCGTCGAAGTGGCGCATCTGGCGCTCTGCCACGCCGTGCTCGACATCGACATGGGCTGGCGGCCGCCGGCGTGACGCCGCGGCGATCGCCTTTATCCGCAATGGCGATCGACGACCTCGGCCTTTGGTGCAATACCGGCGCGGCGGATTGGGCCTTCCGCCCGGCGCTGTTTCTCGACCGCGACGGCGTCATCGTCGCCGATACCGGCTATCTCGGCCGCGCCGAAGACGTGCGCCTCCTCGACGGCGCGGCGGGCGCGATTGCGCGCTGCAATTGTTTACGGATTCCCGTCGTCGTGGTCACCAACCAGTCCGGCATCGCCCGCGGTTATTATGCGTGGAGCGGATTCCACGCGGTGCAGACGGCCTTGTCCGCAGCGCTGGCCGCCGCCGGTGCCCGGCTCGATGCGGTGCTTGCGTGCGCTTATCATGCCGACGGACAAGAGCCATTGCGCCGCGCCGCGCATCCTTGGCGCAAGCCGAATCCGGGCATGATCCTCGCCGCCGCCGAACGCATGAATCTCGACCTGCCACGGTCATGGATCGTCGGCGACAAGCTGGAGGATGTCGCCACCGGCGCGGCCGCCGCGCTCGCCGGCGGCACTTTGATCGGCTCCGGTGCCGGCGCGCGGCGGCAGGCGTCGCGGCTCGAAACCGCGCGCTTCGCCGTGACGGCTGCCGCAAGCTTGGCCGATGCTGTCGCCGCGCTGCTCGAAGCTGGACGTTTGGCGGTGCGGCCATGAGCGCCATGCAAGGCGCGCCGCCGCTATCGTCGCCGCGCAAGGAGGCGATCCGCAGCCGCGCCGATGCGGCCGCGCCCGAGCGCGCCAAATGGCGTCGGCGCGCCGCCTTCTTTCACGGCGAGGATTTGCGTTACCTGAAGTTTCTCATTCCCCAAGGCGCGCGCGTCCTGGAGATCGGCTGCTGCACCGGCGAATTGCTGGCCGAGCTGAAACCGTCATTCGGCGTCGGCGTCGATCTCAGCGCGGCCTCGATCGAACTCGCCCGGCGCGCCTATCCGAACCTGCACTTTTATGTCGGCGACGTCGAAGCTCCGGATCTCATCCGCTCGTTGCCCGGGCCATTCGACTTCATCGTGATCGTCGACACGCTGGGTTCGCTCGACGACTGCCAAAGCATGTTCGAATGTCTGCACACGCTGTGCACTCGCGAGACGCGGCTGATCGTCGGCTATTATTCGCACTTGTGGTATCCGCTCGTGAAGCTCGCCGAAGCAATCAGCTTGAAAATGCCGCAGCCGCCGCAGAACGTGCTGGCGCCGACCGATATCACGGCGCTCGCCGCGTTGGCCGATTTCGAGGCGGTGAAAGGCGAGCGACGGCTGCTGGCGCCGGAACGGCTGTTCGGTCTGGGCCGGCTGCTCAATCGCTTCCTGGCGCCGTTGCCGTTGATCAACAGCCTGTGCCTGCGCCATTACACCGTTTGCCGCTCGCTGCGCCGCCTGGGCGAGCCGCCGCGCAGCGCCAGCATCGTCATCCCGGCGCGCAACGAGCGCGGCAACATCGCGGCCGCGGTGCGCCGCATTCCGCAGTTTGCGCAAATGCAGCAAATCATCTTCGTCGAAGGTCATTCCCGCGACGACACCTGGAGCGAGATCGAACGCGTCATCGCAGCCCATCCGCAGCGCGACATCAAGGCGTTGCATCAGCCGGGCACCGGCAAGGCGGACGCCGTCTATGCCGGCTTCGCCGCCGCCAGCGGCGACGTGCTGATGATCCTGGACGCCGATCTCACCATGCCGCCGGAGCAATTGCCGAAATTCTGGGAAGCGATCCGTTCCGGCAAGGGCGAGTTCGTCAACGGCACGCGCCTCGTCTACCCACTCGAGCATGACGCCATGCGCTTTCTCAATCTGATCGCCAACAAGCTGTTCTCGCAGGCCTTCACCTGGCTGCTCGGCCAGCGCTTTACCGATACGTTGTGCGGCACCAAGGTGCTGCGCCGCGCCGACTACGAACGGCTCAAGGCGGCCCGCAGCTATTTCGGCGATTTCGATCCGTTCGGCGATTTCGATCTGATCTTCGGCGCCTCGAAGCTCAGCTTGAAAGTCGTCGAAGTGCCGATCCGTTATGCCAGCCGGACCTACGGGGAGACGCAGATCTCGCGCTTCCGCCACGGCCTGATGCTGCTGCGCATGGTCATGTTTGCCTTCCTGCGCATCAAGGCCCAGTGACGGCGTAGGCAGCGCCGCAACCCGATGCTAAAGGATGGCAGGGCTCTGCGCGGGGCGTTCGATTCCATGGCTCGACCGGCTGGCAAGACCGCATTGATCACCGGCGTGACCGGGCAGGACGGCGCTTATCTGGCCGAGTTTTTGCTCGCCAAGGGTTACCGCGTGCACGGCGTCAAGCGCCGCTCGTCGTCATTCAATACGGCGCGGGTCGATCACCTCTATCACGATCCGCACGAAGAGGGTGTCGCTTTCGACATGCACTACGGCGACGTCACCGACGCGACGAATGTGATCCGCATCGTGCAGGAGACGCAGCCCGACGAGATTTACAATCTCGCCGCGCAATCGCACGTCCTGGTCTCGTTCGAGACGCCGGAATACACTGCCAATGCCGACGGGCTCGGCACGCTGCGCCTGCTCGAGGCGATCCGGATTCTCGGCCGCGAGCGGCAGACCCGGTTTTATCAGGCCTCGACCTCGGAAATGTTCGGCCTGGTCCGGGAAATTCCGCAGACCGAGCGCACGCCGTTTCGCCCGCGTTCGCCGTACGGCGCGGCCAAGCTCTATGCGCATTGGATCACGGTGAATTACCGCGAGGCGTACGGCATGCACGCCTCGACCGGCATTCTGTTCAATCACGAAAGCCCGATCCGCGGCGAAACGTTCGTCACCCGCAAGGTCACGCGCGCCGTCGCCGCGATCGAGCTCGGCCTGCAGGACCGCTTGTTTCTCGGCAATCTCGACGCCGCACGCGATTGGGGCCATGCGCGCGATTACGTCGAAGGCATGTGGCTCATTCTGCAGCAGCCGGAGCCCGACGACTACGTGCTGGCGACCGGCGAGAGCCACACCGTGCGCGAGCTGGCCGAAAAAGCCTTCGCCACAGTCGGTCGCCGCGTCGTCTGGCGCGGCAGCGGCGTCGACGAGCAGGGCATCGATGCCAGCGATGGCCGCGTGCTGATCGAAATCGACAGGCGCTATTTCCGCCCGACCGAGGTCGACACGCTGCTTGGCGACGCTACCAAGGCGCGCACCAGGCTCGGCTGGCGGCACAAGACCACGTTCGACGCGCTGGTCAAGGAAATGGTCGAGGCCGATCTGGTCGTGGTGCGGGACGAGCAAAATCGCCGGAACCGCGCCGAGTAGCGCTTCCTTGACTTGCGCGCCGGAACCAATCCATTGAGACGCCGCCGTTCGGCGGCGCGGGCCGGCCGGTCAGCTTAAGGGCGCAGCATGGCTTCTCGCATCGTGCCTTTGATCATGTGCGGCGGCGCCGGCACGCGGCTGTGGCCGGCTTCGCGCGAGAACCGGCCCAAGCAATTCCTGCAATTGTTCGGCCGCACGTCGACCTTTCAGGAAACCGTCCGCCGCGTCGGCGATCCGGCGCTGTTCGGCCGCCCGATCGTCGTGACCAACAGCCAGTATCGCTTCCAGGTCGCCGAACAGCTCGCCGCGATCGGCAGCGACGCCGATATTCTGCTCGAGCCGGTGCGCCGCGATTCCGGGCCCGCGATCGCAGCCGGCGCGGTTTTCGCCCGGCGCCGCGACGGTGACGTCGTCGTCGCGGCACTCGCCGCCGATCACGTCATCGATGACGCCGCCGCCTTCGCCAAGGTGTGCGCCGCCGCCGCGCCCGCCGCTGCCGCCGGTCGGATCGTCACCTTCGGCGTGCGCCCGACGCGGCCGGCGACCGAATACGGCTACATCCGCGCCGGCGCGGCGCTTGGCGCCGGTCTTTTCGCGGTCGAGCAATTCGTCGAGAAACCGGATGCGGCAAAGGCGCAGCTTTACGTCGCCGACGGCTATTTGTGGAACTCCGGCAATTTTTTGTTCCGCGCCGAGTTGCTGCTGGCCGAGTATGAGCGCTTCGAGCCCGGCAGCGCCGCTGCAGTCGCCGAGGCGGTGGAGGCGGCGGGCCGTGATCTCGGTTTCGTCACGCTGGCGCGCGAAGCGTTTGCGCGCGCCGTGGCGAAATCGATCGACTACGCGGTGATGGAGCGAACCAGCCACGCCGTCGTGATGCGGGTGTCCTACGGCTGGTCCGACGTCGGCTCCTGGCAGGCAGTCTGGGAATTGTCGAAGCGCGATGCCGCCGACAATGCCGCACAGGGTGCGGCGTTCTTTGCCGACGCCAGCGGCTGCTATGCGGTCGCCGACAAGCAACTGGTTGCGCTCTTCGGCGTGGAAGACATGGTGGTGATCGCGACTGCCGACGCTGTCCTGGTGGCACCGCGTGCGCAGGCCGAGGCGCTGCGGCATCTCGTCAACAAACTCAAGGACGTGGCCCCTGCGGTCACCGCCGATCATCTGAAAGTGCACCGCCCGTGGGGCTCCTATCAATCGGTCGACGACGGCGAGCGCTTCCACGTCAAGCGCATCGTGGTCAGGCCGGGCGGGCGCTTGTCGCTGCAGCTGCATCACCACCGCGCCGAGCATTGGGTGGTGGTACGCGGAACCGCGCGCGTCAGCATCGGCGACGAGGTCAAGGTGCTGCACGAGAACGAATCGATCTACGTGCCGAGCGGCGCCCGGCATCGTCTGGAGAATCCCGGCAAGATCGATCTCGAAGTGATCGAGGTGCAGACCGGCTCGTACCTCGGTGAGGATGATATCGTCCGCTTCGAGGACGATTACCACCGGTCCTGAGCCGCGAAACGCGCCGTGTTGCCTGCACAATGCGCGTCTGCTGCCAAAACGGGCGCCGGCGGCATGAGGCTGCCGTTAGCGTTTCGGCTATGTTCCAGTGCCAGTCAGCCGTAAGGCTCAGATGTAAAATGTGTGCGCGTTCGATCGCGGCGATGGTCGCCAGTCGGCCCGGGTCGTGCTAGGGAGGGATGGGGCGGGTGTTGGCTGGTGGCTGGCGGGCCGGCGTGGTCCCGTGGCGATGGCGAGGGTGTCATAGTGGCGGGGAACGGCAACTTACGGATGGGTGTAATCGGCGTCGGCGTCATGGGCAGCAACCATGCGCGGGTGCTCTCCGACATGGCCGGCGTCGAACTGGTCGGCGTTGCCGATCCGGACCGCAAGCAGCGCGATTTCGTCGCCGGCGCGCTCGGCTGCGGTGCCGTTGCCGATGCCGGCGCGCTGCTGCGCAGCGGGATCGAGGCCGCGATCATCGCCGCGCCTACGCACCTGCATCATGCCATCGCGCTGCAATGCGTCGAGGCCGGCGTCCACGTCCTGGTCGAGAAGCCGATCGCCTCGACTATCGAGGAAAGCCGCGCCATCGTCGCTGCCGCGCGCCGGGCCGGCGTCACGCTCATGGTCGGCCACGTCGAGCGCTTCAATCCGGCGGTGCAGTCGATCAAGCGCGCCATCAAGGATCAGGCCATCCTGTCGATCGCGATCACGCGGGTCGGGCCGTTTCCGCCGCGCATGTCCAACGTCGGCGTCGTCATCGATCTCGGCGTGCACGACATCGACTTGATCCGCTGGTTCACCGAATCCGAGATCGTGGAAATCCAGCCGCAAATGTCGAGCGCCGTGGCGGAGCGCGAAGACATCGCGTTGCTGCAGTTCCGTACCGCCTCGGGCGTGCTCGCCCACATCAACACCAACTGGCTCACGCCGTTCAAGGCGCGCAATATTCACGTCGCTACCCGCGACAAGTATCTCATCGCCGATCTCTTGACCCTGCAGGTCACCGAGTGCTTCGGCTTCCAGCCGGACGGCAGCTATTCGATGCGGCATCTGTCGGTCGGCTATGCCGAGCCGTTGCGCGCCGAGCTGGTCGCCTTCGTCGATGCGGTGAAGAGCGGCGAGCGCCCGGCCGTCACCGGCGAGGAAGCGGTTGCCAGCCTCGAAATCGCGATCCGCTGTCTCGATGCCCGCGCGCCGCAGGCCGCGGTGGCGCGCAAGGGACCGCGGCGCGTCGCCGGCTGAACCCGACCCGATGAATCAACACGCCCGCGTCGACGACAAGCCGATTCCGTTCATCGACGTCGCCGCGCAACGCCGCCGGCTCGGCCGCGCCATCGACGATGCGATTGCCCGCGTGCTCGCGCATTGTCAGTTCATCCAGGGGCCGGAGGTGCGCACGCTCGAGGCCGAGCTCGCCGCGTTTTGCGGCGCGCGCTATGTCATCGGTTGTGCGAGCGGCACCGACGCGCTGCTCCTGGTGCTGATGGCATGGGGCATCGGCCCGGGCGACGCAGTGATCTGCCCGGATTTCACGTTTTGCGCCACCGCCGAAATGGTGGCGCTCGTTGGCGCCACGCCGGTGTTCGCCGACGTGCAGGCGGAGACCTTCAACCTCGATCCCGACAGCTTGCAGCGCGCGGTGGCGACCGCGAAGCGGCTTGGGCTCAAGCCGCGCGCGGTCATTCCGGTCGATCTGTTCGGCCTGCCTGCGGACCACGAAGCTCTTGCCGCCGTGGCCGCCGAGCACGGCCTCGCCGTGCTCGACGATGCCGCCCAGGCATTCGGCGCGGCGTATCGGGGTCGCAAGCTCGGCGCGCTTGCGACCGCGACGGCGACCAGCTTCTTTCCGGCAAAACCGCTCGGCTGCTACGGCGACGGCGGCGCGGTTTTCACCGACGACGAGGCGCTCGCCGCGCGCATCAGGAGCCTGCGCGTCCATGGCGAAGGCGTCGACAAATACGACGCGGCGCGCATCGGCATTACCGGCCGGCTCGATTCGATCCAGGCCGCGGTGCTGCTGGAAAAGCTGAAAATCTTTCCCGACGAAATCGCCGCGCGCGAGGCGATCGCGGCGCGTTACAGCGCCGGCCTTGCCGACGTCGCCACCGTGCCGCGGGTCGGCAACGAATCGACCTCGGTCTGGGCGCAATACACCATCCGCCTCAAGCCCGGACGGCGCGACGCGCTGGCGAAGGCGCTCAAGAGCGAGGGCGTCCCGACCGCGATCTATTACGCCAAGCCGCTGCATCGCCAGCAAGCTTATTGCCGCTTTCCGCTCGTCGACGGCGGAACCCCGGTCACTGAGCGGCTGTGCGACGAAGTGATCAGCCTGCCGATGCACGCTTATCTGGAACCACCCATCCAGGACCGCATCATCGCCGCGGTGCGGCGTGCATTGGCTGGCTAGTGCCCTGATCCGCCTCGCCCGGCGCGGGTGGGTGAGCTACTAAAGGCGCATGATCGGCAAAATCCTCACCGTCGGCGGCTACACGCTGTTGTCCCGGCTCACCGGCTTTTTCCGCGACATCATGCTCGCGGCGATCCTCGGCGCCGGGCCGGTGGCCGATGCGTTCTTCGTCGCCTTCCGCCTGCCGAACCATTTCCGCGCCATCTTTGCCGAAGGCGCGTTCAATGCCGCGTTCATTCCGGCCTACGCCCGCATCCGCACCCGGGGCGGACCGCAGGCCGCGCAAAAATTTGGCGACCGCATTTTTACGCTGTTGTTTGCTTCGCAAGTGGGTTTGCTCGGTCTCGCGCTGGTGTTCACGCCACAGGTCATCGCGGTGCTGGCGCCGGGATTTTCACGCGAGCCCAGCCAGTTTGCGCTCGCCGTATCGCTGACCCGCATCACGTTCCCCTATTTGCTGCTCATTACGCTCGTGACGCTGTGGGGCGGCATTCTCAACGCGCTGCACCGTTTTGCGGCGGCATCTGCGGCGCCGATCCTGCTCAACCTCGCCATGATCGCGACCTTGGTGCTGGCCGTGTATTTCCCCGGCGCCGGCTATGCAGCGGCGTGGGGCGTGCTGATCTCCGGCGTGCTGCAGGCGCTTCTGGTCGGCGGCGACACGGTGCGCAACGGCGTCATGACCTCGTTTCGCGCATTGCGCCTCGACGATGACGTGCGCCGGTTCTTCAAGGCGCTCGTTCCGGCGACAATCGGCTCGGCCGGCACGCAGCTGGCGTTGTTCGCCGACACCATCATCGCCAGCTTCCTCTCGGCCGGTGCCATCTCGGCCTTGTATTACGCCGACCGCATTGATCAGCTGCCGATCGGCGTCATCGGCATCGCGGTGGGCACCGTGCTGCTGCCGGAGATGACGCACCGGCTCGCCAGCGGCGATGCGGCTGGTGCCCGCTCGGCGCAAAATCGCGCCATCGAGTTTGCGCTGTTGCTCGGCGTGCCATGCATCGTGGCGTTTCTGGCGGTGCCCGATCTGATCATGCGCGGCCTGTTCGTGCGCGGCAGATTCACCGCCGGCGACGCGCACGCCGCGGCGCTGACGCTGATGGCCTACACCGTCGGACTCATTCCGTTCGTGCTCATCCGCAGCGTGGTGGCGCCGTTTCTCGCCCGCGGCGACACCGCAACGCCGGTCAAGGCGGCTTTGACCGGCACTGCGGTCAACATCGTGCTCAAGATCGTGCTGACGGGGCCGCTGGCGCAGGTCGGGCTCGCGCTCGCCACCTCGATCGGGGCGTGGATCAATTTCCTGCTGGTGCTGTGGCTTGCCGGGCGTGCCGGCTTCATCGCCGCCGACGCCGAGCTGAAAGCGACGCTGGGCAAGCTGGCGCTGGCCGGCATCGCGCTTGCCGCCGCGCTGCTGGTCGCAGCGCCGCTCGCCACGTCATTGCTCGGATCGTTGCCGCGCTTCCGCGACGTTGTGGAACTCCTTGTCGTGGCGCTGGTCGGCGGCCTCGTCTACGGCGTGCTGGTTCTGGTCCTGTTTGGACGCCGTTGGCTTTCGCTGCTACGTAGTGGTACCAGCAACGAACATGACGAAAGCGGCGACGCTTCGGCGCCCGCGATCGATGCGCTCTGAACGGCGACCGGGATTGGTACGATGCGCGTGAGCATGATCGGCGCCGGATATGTGGGACTCGTCTCGAGCGCCTGCTTCGCCGATTTCGGCCATCACGTCACCTGCATCGACAAGGACGCCCGCCGCATCGCCGCGCTTAATAACGGCGAACTGCCGATCTACGAGCCGGGTTTGGCCGACATGGTGGCGGCCGATCTTCGCCAGGGCCGGCTCGAGTTCACTGCCGATGCCGCGCGCGTCGGCGAAGCCGACGTCGTGTTCCTCGCAGTCGGCACACCGTCGCGCCGCGGCGACGGTCATGCCGATCTGAGCCACATCTTTGCCGCCGTACGCGAGATCGCACCACTTCTCTCCGCCACCGCAATCGTCGTCACCAAATCGACCGTGCCGGTCGGGACCGGCGACGAGATCGCGCGCATGCTGCGCGAAGAGCGTCCCGACGCCGAGATTGCAGTCGCGTCCAACCCGGAATTCATGCGCGAGGGTGCGGCGGTGTACGACTTCAAGCACCCTGACCGCATTCTGATCGGCAGCGACGATTTACGCGCAAGGACAATCCTTGCCGAGATCTACCGGCCGCTTTACCTCAATGCCGCGCCGATGCTCTATGTCAGCCGGCGCACGGCGGAGCTGATCAAATACGCGGCCAACGCGTTTTTGGCGGCGAAGATCAGCCTCATCAACGAGATTGCCGATCTGTGCGAATGCGTCGGCGCCGACGTGCAGGACGTGGCGCGCGGCATTGGGCTGGACAACCGCATCGGCGGCAAATTCCTGCATCCCGGTCCGGGCTTCGGCGGCTCGTGCCTGCCCAAGGACGCGCTGGCGCTGATCAAGACCGCGCACGAGCACGGCACCCGGCTGCGCATCGTCGAGACGATCGCGGCCGTCAACGAGGAGCGCAAGCGCGCCATGGCACGCAAGGTGGTGGCCGCGCTCGACGGCTCGGTGCGCGGCAAGACCGTCGCCGTGCTTGGCCTGGCCTTCAAGCCGAACACCGACGACACCCGCGATTCACCGGCAATCCCGCTGATCAAGGAGTTGCAGGATCTCGGCGCCGATGTGCGCGCCTACGATCCGGCCGGTATGGAGCAAGCCAAATCGCAGCTTCCCGAGGTGACCTATTGCGGCGGCGCCTATGCGGCCGCCGAAGGCGCCGAGGCGCTGGTGATCGCCACCGAATGGGAGCCGTTCCGCGCGCTCGATCTGGCGCGGCTCAAAAGCGTCATGGCGCGGCCGGTCATCGTCGACCTGCGCAACATTTATCGCGTCGAGGAAATGTGTCGCGCCGGATTCCGCTACGTCGCCGTCGGACGGGCCGGCGTTGCATAGCCGATCAGGTCTTCGCGACCTCGCCCGTAACTGCGCTGCCCTCGAATAAAGCGCCGTTGCAGCGGAAAAATCTGGCAGCCGAGGCGGGCGACCACGACGCCCCAAATGCCTTCCCAACCCCGCAAAATGCGCCGCCTCGCGCGCACCCAAAGCACCGCGTGTCAACTCTGCGATACAACCGCACGTAAAGCGTCAAATCCGCGCACGCGTGGGGGGCGCCGCTTAACGCAATGTCAACGCTGCTAATCGATTTAATAGCGACATGAGGACCTTCCCTGATCCGCCTGGAGTAGGCGGGAAGGCTACCCGGTTCGCGGCAGCGTTCCTGCTCCTCATCGGCATGATCGGATCGATCGCCGACACGGCACCGGCGGCCGACCTGCCATTGCCGAACAATTGGCGGGGGACTGGGCCGAACAGTTGGCGCAAGGAATACGCACGGCCTCGCGCCATACCGTTCCCGAAAGCTGATCCATACTCGGCGGCCAAGCTTGCGCTCGGCCGCATGCTGTTCTTTGATCCGATCCTGTCCGGCGCGAAAATCCGCTCATGCTCCACGTGCCACGATCCCGGCCTGTCGTGGGCCGACGGCCGGCCGCGCGCCGTCGGCGAGAAGCAAGAAATATTGCCGTTGCGGACGCCGACCCTGCTTAACGTAGCTTGGACGCCGAAGCTCGGTTGGGACGGTCACTTCCGCAATCTGGAATCGGTCGCCATGGGGCCGATCACCGCGCCGAACATCATGGACCTTTCGGAAGACAAAATGGTCGACCGCCTGGCCGCCATTCCCGGCTACGTCGAGGCGTTTCACGGCGCATTCGGCGCTGGCGCCATCACCGAGAGTAACGTCGAGATGGCGCTTGCAACTTTCGAGCGAACGATCGTCTCCGGCGGAGCGCCGTTCGACCGCTGGATCGCCGGCGACCCGACCGCGGTCAGCGCCGCCGCGAAGCGCGGCTTCGCTTTGTTCAACGGCAAAGCGAATTGCGCCGCCTGCCACAGCGGCTGGGCGTTCACCGACGCGTCGTTTCATGACATCGGCACTGCGCGTGGCGACGACATCGGCCGCGGCCAGTTGTTTCCGAATTCGGTGGCCTTGCGGTATGCGTTCAAAACGCCGACGTTGCGCGATGTCGCGCGGCGCGGGCCGTATATGCACGACGGATCGGTGCCGACACTGCAGGCCGTGATCGATCTCTACGACCGCGGCGGCATTGCGCGGCCAAGCCGCGATCCAAACATTCGGCCGCTTGGACTAAGCGCCGGCGAAAAGGCCGACCTCATCGCCTTTTTGCAGACGCTGAGCGAAAAGGGAAAGGCGGTCGAGATGCCCGCCCTGCCGCGCTGACGCCCGCGAATTGCGCAGCCCTTACAGGATATTGCGCAGCCCTTACAAGACCACGGGCATGGCCGATCCGACGAGCGCGAAGCCGCCCAGCAACATCAGGCCGGCGACGGTTTCGACCGCCTGTCCATGGGCCTGTCCATGGGCCGGCAGCCATCGCGCCAAATAAGCGCTGGCCATCCCGGCCATCACGCCGAGCACGCCTGCAGCAGCGAGCATCGCGGACTCCAAGGCTTTTTCACGCCGCAGTCACGGCGCGCGGGTACCTTTAGCCGCGATCGCTTACGTATGGCTGAGGGCGTTCCTTAAAAATTTATCGATCCGGGGGGCGCCGGCCGCATCGGTTAACCAAGACTTTACCAAAGGTTGCGGAACCGCAAACAGCTATGTTAAAGAAAACATGAAGTGGGCCAGTGAGGTGCGCGGGGCGACTGAACTGGCGTGTCAACTTGTGTCGGGAGGCCCGGTTATGTACCGGTTAGCCAAGCGGATGCGGTTTGCCGCCGCAGTTCCGCTCGCGCTGTTTGCTAATGCGCTGTTCGTCGGATCGGCGAGCGCCCACGTCAAATGGTTCTGTGCCTTCGATGTGGCCGGACAGCCAGTGGGGCTGGAAAACGTCCTTTGCCCCGACTTCGAAATGCTCGTTGGCCTCTCCATCCTGGCGCTGACGACTGGGGGCATCCTGGAAGGCACGCCAATCGGCACGGCCATTTTGGCGGCCTTGGACCGGGCGACCGGCTGGGTGCGCAACCACGTCGAGATCATTGCGCGCGCCGCCTGCGCGGCCTTTTTCATCGCCATCTGGGCGATCGGCGGCATCCTGCTGACCCCAGAACTCAAGACCGATTCAACGCTTGTCGGCGCCATCCAGCTCGGCATCGCCGCCGGCATGCTGTCGCGCCGGACCATGCCGCTGTCGGCGCTCGGCGTGTTCGTGCTCTATGGCATCGCGGTCCGCAATTATGGTCCGTTCCATCTCGCTGACTATCCGGTGTTCCTCGGCTTCGCCACCTTTCTTGCCCTGACCGGCTTGCAGACCAATTTGTTCGGCATGCGCCCCATCGACGTGCTGCGTTGGAGCGCCGGCATTACGTTGATGTGGGCCTCGATCGAGAAATGGGCTTATCCGGAATGGTCGTACCCGCTTTTCCTTATTCATCCGACCATGTCGCTCGGTTTCACGCCGGACTTCTACATGCGCGCCGCCGGCGCGGTCGAGTTCGCATTGGCGTTTTCCCTGGTCTGGACGCCGCTGGTGCGTCGGGTCGGGGCGATCATGCTGGCGGCGATGTTCGTGAGCGCCTGCTTCCCTTTCGGCAAGATCGATATGATCGGACACTCGCTGATCATCGTGGCGCTGATCGCGATCATTGCCGACAATGCCGGCGCGCCGGCGCGCTGGAGCCGTTCCTGGCTGATACCGTTCGCCTACGCTTCGTCGCTGTCGATGTTTCTCGCCGTCTATTATTTCGCCCACATGGCGCTGTATGGCACCGCCGTCCTCTAGCGTGGCGCTAGCGGACGTGTACCACGAGCAGCATTTTCGGGTGAATGGCGCACAGGACGTTGAAGTCGCCGCGCGCCGGAAACGTCACCGGAGTGACGCTGCCGGGCTGCTGATCCCCCGAATCGAATGAGAACGTCGGGGAATCCACGTAGGCATGGTGCAGCAGGTCGCCGTCGTCGTTGACGATCCGTATGGTATCGTCGCGCTTGATCGTGATCTCGCCGGGATGAAATTGCTGGCCTTTTTGCGAGACGGTGTTCTGCGGCAGTGCCCACACCATCCAGGAGGCGAGCGAGACCAAGGCGCCGGCGAGGAAGGCGGTCGCAACCGAACGGCGTGCGCGCAACAACTCGGCTCTTAAGCTCATGATGGCCTCGTCGGAGTTCCGCAGCCGCGTCGCCGACTGATGAACGGCGCGGCTGCAACCTCCGGCAGCGTGACGCCGCGCGGTTAAGACGCCGTTAAGGAACCTCGAAAGATTGGACCAGCCGCTGCCGCGGCCTTAACGGGCTGCGGTGTAAGGCTGACTGCTATCCGAGGATGTGTACGCGGCAGTCGAGTATGTATGGTCGATTGATCCGGGGGATCGGCAGTTTGGTGCGGTGCGGGCGGCGCGGCGTTTCGTGGACGCCGTCGCTGCGCACGATTCGTGGCCGCATTCTGATCGCATTCCTTGTCATGAGCGTGATCACCGCGGCGTTGGGCGCCTACGGCACACTCGGTGTCCGCGAGGCCGGTGTCCTGGTCAGCAAGACGTTCGACGAATCGTTGATGTCGATCAACTACGCGCGCGCCGCGGCAGCCGATTTCGCCGCGATGCGCGCGGCCTTTGCGCGGCGCTGGATAGAAGCCGACCCGGCGATCCGGGCCAAGCTCGACGGCGACATCGAGACGCTCAACACATCGCTGCTGCAGGATATCGCGATCGCCGAGCAGCGTGCCCAGTCGGCTCGCGCCACCCGTGCCGCCGAGAGCGTCAAGCGTGCGGTGGCCGAGTGGAATGGCGTGCGCGGCCGCCTGCTCGGCGGCACCAAGGGCGAAGTGAACTGGCCGACGCTCGACCGTTATGCCGGCAAGGTCGACGAGCAGATCGATCTGTTGGTGAATTACACCGCGGGGGACGGCTTTCTGTACCGCGAAGGCGCCCGCGCCGAAGTCACACGCAGCATCCGCCTCAGCGTCGCGGGCATCGCGCTGGCGCTGTTCCTGTCCGCGCTGGTGGCGTGGGCCTTGGCGCGGCGGATTGTCGGGCCGGTTGCGGTCGCCTCCAAGGTCGCCGAATTGATTGCCGTCGGCGAACTCGATGTCACGGTTCCGGCCGGCTGCAGCGACGAACTCGGCGCCCTGCTCGCCGCAATGGGGACGATGCGTGACAACATCAAGGCGATGATGGCGCGCGAGGTGGCGCAGCGCCGCTCCGCGCAGGCGCTGCTTGCCGACGCGCTCGAGCATTCGCAGGAAGGCGTCGTCGTCGTCGACGCAAACGACGTCGTGGTGCTCGCCAATGCCCAGGCGGCTGATCTCTTGGGCATCTCGCCTGATCTGCTGCGGGCCGGTACGCCGCTGCGGCAGCTTTATCCGGCGGCACAGAGCTCGGTCGACGCCTGTCAGGTGCTGATGCGGCGCGACGCCGATGTACAGCCGACCAGCGAAGCGCTGATGGCCAACGGCCGCTGGCTGCGCGTCAGCCGCAGCCCGACGCGCGACCAGGGTTTTATCGTCCTGTGCAGCGACATCAGCCGCTTGAAAACGCAGGAGCGCAGCCTGCTCGAGCGCCAGACCCAGCTCGATATTGCCTTGAACAACATGGCGCACGGCCTGTGCATGTTCGATGTCGAAGGCCGGCTGATCGTTTGCAATCAGCGTTATGTCGGAATGTACGGAGTGCCTGAGCAACTTACCCAGCCGGGTACGCCGCTGCAGACCATTTTGCAGTATCTGGTCGCCAAGCACACCTTCGCCGAGAGCGCCGAGGAGACCTTTGCGCCGATCAACTCCACTCCGCTTGGCGCCTCGTTCCACATCGTCAAGCCGTTCACCGACGGCAGGTTGGTTTCCATTTCGCATCAAAGCACCGCCGACGGCGGCTGGGTCGCCATTCACGAGGACATCACCGAGCGGCAACGGGCGGAAGCGCATATCGCCTATCTGGCGCGCCACGATCAGCTGACGGACCTGCCCAATCGCGTGTTCTTCCGCGAGGAGCTCGACAAGAACTTGCGCCGGCTGCGTCGGGGCGAGAAGTTCGCGATTCTGTGCCTTGATCTCGACCGCTTCAAAAGCGTCAACGATTCGCTGGGCCATTCGATCGGCGACAAGCTGCTCGGCGCCGTCGCCGGGCGGTTGGCAAATTGCGTCGACAATGGCGATTTCGTCGCTCGCCTTGGTGGCGACGAGTTCGCGGTGATTCATTCGACCGTGGCGCGGCCCGAGGAGAGCGGAGCTCTGGCCGGCCGCATCATCGAACAATTGGCCGCGCCCTATGAGATCGAGGCCCAGCAGTTGAACGTCGGCGTCAGCGTCGGGATCGCGATCGCGCCGGCCGACGGCAAGGACGCCGATCAACTGCTCAAGAATGCCGATCTGGCAATGTACCGCGTCAAGGCGGACGGCCGCGGTTCCTATTGCTTCTTCGAACCGGAGATGGACGCCCGCATCCAGGCGCGGCGCGCGCTCGAGACGGAACTGCGCAATGCCCTCAACGAGGGCCAGCTCCAGCTCCACTACCAGCCGCTGGTCAACGCTGCGTCCGGCAAGGTGCAGTGTTTTGAGGCGCTGCTGCGCTGGTTCCACCCGCGGCTCGGCGCCGTACCGCCCGGCGAATTCGTGCCGTTGGC
This sequence comes from Xanthobacteraceae bacterium, assembly GCA_030037885.1. GTDB lineage: Bacteria > Pseudomonadota > Alphaproteobacteria > Rhizobiales > Xanthobacteraceae > BOG-931. Next base: position 29,367 of record JASHPU010000162.1, read on the forward strand.
CGAGGAATCCGGCTTGATCGGTCCGCTCGGCCAATGGGTGCTGCGTTCGGCCTGCGCCCAAGCGGCGAAATGGCCGGCGCAATTCCGTCTGGCCGTCAACCTGTCGCCGATCCAGTTCAAGAACGCCAATCTGATCAACGTGATTATTGGCTCGCTTGCGGCGTCCGGCATGCCGGCGTCGCGGCTCGAACTGGAGATCACCGAATCGCTGCTGCTCGAAGCCGATCCGAAGAACATCGCACTGCTGCATGAGCTGCGCGCGCTCGGCGTCCATATCGTGATGGACGATTTCGGCACCGGCTTCTCGTCGCTCAATTACCTGCGCAGCTTTCCGTTCGACAAGATCAAGATCGACAGGTCGTTCGTCAACGACATCGGCAACGGCGGCGAGTCGGTCGCCATCATCAGGGCGATCATCGATCTGGCGCGCGCGCTCAATATCGCGGTAGTCGCCGAGGGCGTCGAGACCGAGGATCAGCTCAAGCGCCTGGTCGCCGAAGGCTGCACCGAAGTGCAGGGCTACTATTTCAGCCGGCCGGCGCCGATCGAGAGTTTCGAAAAGATCCTGTACGAGCGCAACGGCCGGATCGAGCTGGCGGCGTAGAGCGGCCTGCGACCCACTATTCCGGCCCGTCGGCTTTCTCTGATCACTTCGGACTGCAGAGCGTCATCTTATTTGACACGACCCGTCTTTCTCACGCGCGCCCCGCCTCGGCCTCCAGCATCTTGTTGAGGATGCGCTTATAGCGGACCGGCCCGACGTCGACGGCGAGGATGATGGGGTCGAGCGACGTCGGCGCCGCTTCGATGACGCGCTGCTGCGCTTCGATCACCGGCGCGTCCTGCTCGGCGAAAGCGAAGCGGCGCATCTTGGCGATCTTCTCCTGCAGATCGCGGTTGAGCTGATCGTCGGTCGTCATCACGCCGAAGCGCACCGCGGTGAAGTGATAGAGCGTCGAGCGGGCGGTCTCCGGAGTGAGCATGTGGATCGCGGTGTAACCGGTGCCGCTCTCCGGCGCCGCGCCCATCTTGCAGACGCCGGTGACGAGCCGCAGCGTCGACGGCGCCATCCAGCGCATCCTGGTGAATTTATCGACGCGCGGCGGATGGTTCGGCCAGAACTGGGCGAACATGCCGGGCGGCGCCGAATTGGTGGCATGGCGGCCGACCACCACGTCGTCGCCGTCCTGCTCGACGGTGATTTCCGATTCGACGGTGTCGGCATTGCCCAAAATGCCCTCGTGCAGATACGAGGTGTGGCTGAGATCGAGCAAGTTGTCGATGATCAGCTGGTAATTGGCGCGAATGGTGATGCTGTCGCGCTTGGTGGTGTAGATCTCGGGCACGTTGTCGAGCACGGCGAAGTCCGGCACCTTGGTTTCATCCGCCGGCGCCGCGCCCATCCAGAGCCACACCGCCTTGTGCTTTTCGATAACCGGCCAGCTTTTCACCCGCGCCCGCGACGGAATGTTCTTCGCGCCGTGCGGGTTGCGCACGCAGGCGCCGCTGCCGTCGAACTCGAGCCCGTGATAGGCGCACTGGATGCGGCCGCCGCCGACCACCTTGCCCATGGACAGCGGCGCGAAGCGGTGCGGGCAGCGGTCTTCGATCGCCGCCACCGAACCGTCGGCGCGGCGATAGAGCGCAATCGGCTGGTCCATGATGGTACGGGCGACGATCTGGCCGTCGGCGATGTCGTCCGACCACGCCGCCACATACCAGGCGTTGCGCAAGTAGGGCCCGCCGATCAGCTCCTGGTGCGGTTTGCCATGGCCTTGCTCGAACTGCTGCGGCTGCGTTGTCATGTCTTCACCTGGTGTGCGGAACATGTGCTGCCATCACGGCCGCCGTTTCACTCCATGCCGATTTTAGCGAACTTGACGACCTTGGCCCATTTCTCGGTCGCCTCGACGGCGATAATCCATCGCGAGCCTGCCCCGCTGCGCTTCGCCATTATGACATAATCGTTGATCGCCGGCTGCAGCGCCCGTATCCTGTGGCTCAAATCCATACGGAGGACCGCAAATGATGAACGGCAGAGTGACCGGCGTGCGCAGCATCGAGCTCGGCGTGCGCGATCTGCAGCAATCGGCGGATTTCTACACCAAGGCCTGGGCGCTCGAAGAGGTCTGCGCCGACGGCGACGGCATTCATCTGCGCGCCACCGGCGGCGATCACCACGTGCTCACCATCCGCGAACGGCCGAAGCCGAGCCTGCTCGGCGTGCACTTCGCCGCGCCCGACCGCGCCACGGTCGATGCGCTCTGCGCCAAGGCGAAATCCTACGGCGTGACGGTGGTCAGCGAGCCGGCGCCACTGCCGGCCGTCGCCGGCGGCGGCTACGGCTTCCGCTTCGAGACGCCCGAGGGCCTGCCGATGAGCATCGCATCGGATACCGTGCAGCACCCCGACGTCGCCCTCGACCGCTCGCGGCCGACCAAGATCAGTCACGTCGTGCTCAACAGCGGCAATGCCGCCGAGCAGATGCCGTTTTTCATCGACGTGCTCGGCTTTCGGCACTCCGACAGCACGCACTACATGGATTTTCTGCGCTGCTGCTCGGACCATCACAGCATCGCGCTCGTTCGCGCCAATGGCCCGTCGCTCAATCACGTCGCCTATGAGCTGCCCAACATCGACGGCCTGATGCGCGGCAGCGGCCGGGTCAAGCGCAACGGCTTCGACATCGAATGGGGCGTCGGCCGCCACGGCCCGGGCAACAACGTATTCTCCTATTTCATCGAGCCGGACGGTTTTGTTGCCGAATACACCACCGAGCTCGATCAGATCGACGAGGCCACTCACGTGCCGCAGGACGCCGCCTACTGGGACAAGCTGGTGCCGATCCGCGGCGACCGCTGGGGCACCGCCGGCCCGCCATCGAACCGCATGCGCTTTGCCATGTCGGGCGGCCTCTATCTCGGCACCGAGCCGCCCGAGGACGTGCGCTGCGAGGACATCATCGGGCGCAAGCTCGGGTAACCGCGATCGGTGATCCGCCCGGAAGCGGACCGTCGTTCTGCCTAAGAGCAATGCTAAAGCCGCGGCCGCAGGGCCTCGACTGCACGCCGCGCCGCCGGATCGAGACCGGCACCGCCGGCATCGAGATAAGCGATAATCGCGCGACGCATGCGCGGGTCCCAAAACTTGGTGATGTGTTCGGCGATCTTGGCGGATGCCGTTTCAACATCCTGGGATTTGAAGAACGCGCCGATCTGGTTGGCCATGTATACCAGTTTGTCGCGGTGGCTCTGCGAACTATCGTTAGGCGAGGACATGGACGGATTGTTCTTGCTGGATGCGCTGCGGATTGGTGAAGATTTCAAAGCCGTCCTGGCGCGCGACCGCGACGAGCGTCATGTTGGCGGCTGCGGCCGTGCGCACGGCGAGTGCCGTCGGAGCGGATACGGCGACCAGGATGGGAATACCAATGGCTGCCGCCTTCTGTACGAGCTCCACCGATAACCGGCTGGTGAGAATGCAGATACCACCGCGACCAGGGATTCCGTTTCGCGCCAGCGCACCGACGAGCTTGTCGAGAGCGTTGTGACGGCCGACGTCTTCGCGCAATGCCACCAATCCCCGATCCCGGCGATAGAACGCTGCGCCATGCACGGCGTGCGTCATCTGGTTGATGGCCTGAACGCCATAGGCCGCATCGAGCGCTGCCATGATCTCTCTGGGGCTCAAGGTCGAATCGTCGGCGACGACAGCGGGCATCCGCATGGCTTCGGTCAACGTTTCGATGCCGCATAGGCCGCAACCTGTCGGGCCGGCGAGGTAGCGGCGCCGCTCGCGGAATGCCGTAGCGTGCGGCTCGGTCAATCGCATCCGCAGCTCGACGCCGATCGGCTCCTCGACGATGTCCAGCGCCTCGATCTCGGAAGGCGTGCGGATAATGCCTTCGGTCAGGCTGAAGCCCACGGCAAAGTCCTCGAGGTCCTGTGGCGTTGCCATCATGACCGCGTAGGACGAGCCGTTGTAGGTGAAGGCCACTGCGGTCTCTTCCGGAATCGTGCGTTCGCCGCCGGCGCGGCCGCCGGCGCGCCAAGCCGTCCTTTCGACGCGGCGTGTGGGATCGAGCAAGGCCTACTCCGCCGCCTCGGCGGGAGCGATCCGGCGGCTCCGGCGGGCCAAGCTGTTGTAGTCCTCCTGCCATTGCGATGGACCGTTCGACGGGGAAACCTGCACCGCAGTCACCTTGTACTCGGGACAGTTGGTCGCCCAGTCGGAGTAATCGGTGGTCACCACGTTGGCTTGGGTGTTCGGATGGTGGAACGTCGTATAGACGACCCCGGGCGCCACGCGCTCCGTGATCAGCGCCCGCAACGTCGTCTCGCCGGAACGGCTCTTGAGTTTGACCCAGTCGCCGTCGCGCACGCCGCGCTCTTCCGCGTCATGCGGATGGATTTCGAGGCGGTCCTCCTCGTGCCAAATCACGTTGTCGGTGCGCCGCGTCTGCGCGCCGACATTGTACTGGGTGAGGATACGGCCGGTGGTGAGCAGCAGTGGGAAGCGCGGCCCGACCTTCTCGTCGGTCGCGACATATTCGGTGATCAGGAAGCGGCCTTTGCCCCGCACGAACTGGCCCATGTGCATGACCGGCGTGCCCAGCGGCGCCTTCTCATTGCAGGGCCACTGCACCGAACCGACCTCCTCTAAAAGCTTGAACGACACACCGGCGAACGTCGGCGTTAGCCGCGCGATCTCGTCCATGATCTCAGATGGGTGATCGTAGTCCATCGGATAGCCCATCGCGTTGCTGATCATGCAGGTGATCTGCCAGTCCTCGTAGCCGTTCTTCGGCTCCATCACCTTGCGCACGAGCTGAACGCGGCGCTCGGCGTTGATGAAAGTGCCGTTTTTCTCCAGGAAGGTAGAGCCGGGCAGGAACACATGGGCGTAATTTGCCGTCTCGTTGAGGAACAGATCCTGCACGACGACGCATTCCATCGCGGAAAGGCCGGCGGCGACATGCTTGGTGTCGGGGTCGGATTGGAGGATGTCTTCGCCCTGGATGTA